>NZ_RAWL01001188.1:0-430 GCF_003668885.1 Corallococcus sp. AB049A
ACAATTGATTTTGCAGCAGCAATTGCATTTTCGTAATTAGTTTGAACTTTTACATCAGCTTTTTTGTATTCGTCAGATTCACGAACTTCTTTTTCTTTTGCGATTTCAGATTTAAGAGATTCTTTTACTTCTTCTAATTTTGGAGCAACTTTTTCTTCTTTAGTATCTTTTTCAGAAGTTAATAAAACGGCATTAGCTTCTTTGTCAAAATCTACGCCAAAGTTAAGAGCTTCGCCAAGATCTCTTAATTTGTAGTAATTGCTATCATCAACTTTGTATGCTGTTGCAGTTAATTCTTTGTCGCCAACAAGAACTTTATCGTTTGTAACTGAACCTTTAGAATCAGCTTTAACTTCTTTTTGGTCAGATTCAGCAACTTTGTAATCAGCACCCTTAGTTAGAGTAACAACGTCATCTTTGTATTCAACGC
>NZ_RAWL01001189.1:0-430 GCF_003668885.1 Corallococcus sp. AB049A
ATCGTACTTGCGGCGTTAGACATGCTTCAAGACGACCCGGCAGGTGGACCGTCCGTGCGTGAGCAAGGAACGAGGAAGCATGGGAAAGAAGGAATATACATCTGCACGCGAAGCAGTGCAGTGTTCACTGGCCCTCAAATACAACTCTCTTGCCTATAGTATGTCTACTTCGTTCTACAATCGCTGCATGCAACACTGATGTATGGTATGCATGCACAATCAACTCTACTCAAATTTCTGGCATACATCTGAGTGGTTTGCAAGGATATCAGGCTCGCATCTCACAAACGTGGGGTTTCCGGCGATGATTGCGCCTGATACCACATGGCCCCCATCATTCGTCCGTCGATGCCCCGGCTCCAACGTCGAGATGCGCTTCCGGTTTGGTGACAGTTTCATGCGGACGGGGAAATCTTTGATTGTTATATAA
>NZ_RAWL01001190.1:0-430 GCF_003668885.1 Corallococcus sp. AB049A
CTGCACGCACGGTGGCCGCGCCGGTTTGCACGACGTGCAGTGCCTTGGCGCCGCCGCGTGCGAGCACGCAGGTGTCGTCCAGCGCGGCCATGACGGCGAGCAATGCATCCACGCGTGCGTGGTCTTCGCGGATGCCGGCCGCACGCGCTTCGCGCAGCGCAGGCAGCGCCACCTTGATCACGTGCGGGAAGCCGGCGCAGGCCTGGCCCTTGGCCCCGCCGACGCCATGGTCGTTGCAGGCGCGCTCGCCTTTGTGGCCAGTCGAGACGGGGGCAAAGCGGTCGGGAATGTTCGCCAGGCGCGCGGCGCGGCGTGCAACAGCGGCTGCGTCCACTGCAGGCGGTGTTTGAGCTGCAGCCGTCACCAGCAAGCCCAGCGCCCAGATGGCGCCGCGGTGCGTGTTGACGCCGCCGGTGGCCTCGAGCATGGC
>NZ_RAWL01001191.1:0-429 GCF_003668885.1 Corallococcus sp. AB049A
ACCGAGCCGAAACAGCACCCATGTCATTCCAGCCTCTGTTAGACGCACCGCTTGCCGTGCAATTCCATGTCGCCACCGTCATGCCCGCAGCCATTCTCGGGGCCTTCATCTTCCTGCGCCCCAAGGGAACCGCCATCCACCGGCTGCTCGGCAAAATCTGGGTGATGCTGATGGTTTCGACTTCCGTTTCGACGTTCTTCATCCATGAATTGAGGATGTTTTACGGTTTCAGCCCGATCCATCTCCTCTCCGCTTTCACGATATATGGCTGTCTGCAATCGATCTACTTCGCCCGGCGTGGCGATATCAGACGCCATATGCGGATTATGCAGAGCGTTTATCTGGGCGGCATCGTGATTGCCGGAGGTTTCACCTTCGTGCCCGGACGCCTTATGAACAAGGTTGCTTTTGATGGCGGCGGAGCGGGAT
>NZ_RAWL01001192.1:0-429 GCF_003668885.1 Corallococcus sp. AB049A
GCTGTGCGCCCCCGCATTGGCGCGGCGGCTGAAGCAACCGCGCGACCTCGCCACACTGCCGTTGTTGCGTTCCTACCGCAGCGACGAATGGCCGCGCTGGTTGCAGGCGGCCGGGGTGAGCGGCGTGGAAGCCCGCGGGCCGGTGTTCGATTCCTCACTGACGGTGGCGATGGCCGCCGCCGGGGGCGCCGGCGTGGCCTTGCTGCCCTTGTGCATGTTCGAGCAGGAACTGGCCGAAGGCCGCCTGCTGCAGCCCTTCGGCACCACCTTGGAGCTGGGCCGCTACTGGCTGACGCGGCTGCGCTCGCGCGCCGAGCGCGAACCAGCCAAGCGCTTCCGCGAATGGCTGCAGGCGCAGGGCACGTAACAAAAAAGGGGACGGAGGGGATTAAGTCGTTTGTGCCATTAACGCCTTAATCCCCTCAGTCC
>NZ_RAWL01001193.1:0-429 GCF_003668885.1 Corallococcus sp. AB049A
CCCCTATACCGACGGCGCCAAGATGGGGCGTGCCGATCCATATACGGACGGCGCCTGCTCGGACCGTCAACCGTAAAGGGTCGGCGGCAGAATCGCTGCCGCATCGCAACATCAAGCCCGGGCGATACCCGGGCTTTTTCTTTGCGCATCTTTCTGGCGCACGCCGCGGGTTAAGGTTGGCTGCGCTGGGGCGCAGCAAACGCAGGCGTACCACGCAGGCGGAACGATACTCAACGATACTGAAAAGCAGGAATGTATCGGCTCTTTTGCGTCTTTAGTGCAGGATCATGCGGTGGGAGCGATCGTTACCGATGGCATACTTTTGCCTGATACGGGCTTTACGCAGACTTTGCGCCTTTGCACTACAACCACCAAGGAGAACGCCATGAAAACGAAACCGTGCCTGTGCCAGGACGATGTCACCAAGAT
>NZ_RAWL01001194.1:0-429 GCF_003668885.1 Corallococcus sp. AB049A
ATGCCGCAGACCCGTGAGCACATCCTGCTGTCGCGCCAGGTCGGCGTGCCGTACATCGTCGTGTTCCTGAACAAGGCCGACATGGTCGACGACGCCGAGCTGCTCGAGCTGGTCGAGATGGAAGTGCGCGAACTGCTGAGCAAGTACGAGTTCCCGGGCGACGACACTCCGATCATCGCCGGTTCGGCCCGCCTGGCGCTGGAAGGCGACCAGAGCGACATCGGCGTGCCGGCCATCCTGAAGCTGGTCGACGCGCTGGACAGCTGGATTCCGGAGCCGGAGCGTGCGATCGACAAGCCGTTCCTGATGCCGGTGGAAGACGTGTTCTCGATCTCGGGCCGCGGCACCGTGGTGACCGGTCGTATCGAGCGCGGCGTGATCAAGGTTGGCGACGAAATCGAAATCGTCGGCATCCGTGCGGTGCAGAAG
>NZ_RAWL01001195.1:0-428 GCF_003668885.1 Corallococcus sp. AB049A
AGCTCATATTTATGAATGCACTCTCAACCCTAGCTTTAAACATCTGCATAGTGTTCCATGATGATGAATGAGTAAAATTGCTAAATTAAACGAACTTACCTTAAGTGAAGTTCTATTTCAATTTTACGAGATTCATCATCATGGAACAACCCGCCCTTACCCTTTTTTATGTTTCTCCCCCTTAAGTTTTAGGGTTGCTCGTGGTGCTTTAGATTTGAGTGAATATGTACGTCACCGTGACAGCTGTCATTCGTGGAGCAGCCGTTCGAGACAAGTTTTTAACTACTTTTTTATGTTGTGAAGTACGGCACACAACTCCGTCGTGCTGCATAGTGTTCCATGATGATGAATCTCGTAAAATTGAAATAGAACTTCACTTAAGGTAAGTTCGTTTAATTTAGCAATAGGTTTGTAGGTAGGTACTTAGT
>NZ_RAWL01000120.1:0-20961 GCF_003668885.1 Corallococcus sp. AB049A
CTCCCCAATGGCAGACAAGTGGGGGAGCACCCGGGCAGGCCATGCTTCCTCCCCCGATGCCCGCGGATGAGCCGCGGCGCCTCCAGGCGCTGCGTTCGCTGTGTCTGCTGGACACGCCCGCCTACGAACGGTTCGACCGCATCGTGCGCGCGGCGTCGCACCTGTTCCGCGTGCCCATCGCGCTGGTGACGCTGGTGGACGAGGACCGCCAGTGGTTCAAGGCCCGCCACGGCCTGGACGCCACGCAGACGCCGCGCGAGGTGTCCTTCTGCGGCCACGCCATCCTGTCCCCCGCCACCTTCGTGGTGCCGGACGCGCTGAGGGACCCGCGCTTCCACGACAACCCGCTGGTGCTGGGCGGAAGGGGAAATCAACGCCCTGGACGCGAGCGAGGCCCGCGCCGCGCTGGAGCAGCAGGACCGCTTCTTCGAAGTCTCCGTGGACATGCTCTGCATCGCCGCCATGGACGGCACCTTCCTGCGCCTGTCCCACGCCTGGAGCCGCACCCTGGGCTTCAGCGACGCGGAGCTCTACAGCCGCTCCCTGGTGGACCTGGCCCTGGACGAACTCCTGCGCGTCGCCGACGCCCGGCTCTACCGGGCGAAGGAGAACGGCCGCAACCGCATCGAAGCGGAGTGACGCCGGCGCGACGGTCAGCGCCTCAGGGATCCTTCAGCACCAGCAGCCCGCGCGACATGTCCACGACGTACACGTGCCCATCGCCCGGCACGCGGATGCCGATGGCCCCCTGGTAGAGGCTGTCGGTGCTGCGCGGGTGCGCCTCCTGGAAGGAGTCGAACGCGGCCACCTCCTTCGGGTGCGCGGGGTCCGCCACGTCGAAGACGCGCACGCCCTCGTGGTACCAGGCCACGTAGAGCTTCGTGCCCTTCAGCACCATGTTGTGGATGGACGTCTGCGGGCGCTTCCTCACCTCCCCGATGAGGCGGATGTTCGCCGGGTCGGTGACGTCCAGCACGCGCAGGTGCGCCCCCACGCGCTCGCCGCCCTCGAAGGCGATGGTGCGCCCGTTGATGGTGCCCACCGCGTTCGCGTGGCTGAACTGGCCGCTGAAGGCATACGTGCCCAGCACGGGCGTCACGTCCGGGCGCTTCACGTCCAGGACGACGTAGCCCGTGCTCGTGTGGTTGACGTAGAGCCGGTCGCCATACGCGAAGGCGTCATGCGGGTAGCTGGTGGTGTCCTCCTCGTGAGGCACGGTGATGCGGCTGAGCAACCGGGGCTCCAGCGGCGAGGCCACGTCGAACAGCAGCGTCTCCGCGTTGGGGTACGGGGACATGGCGTACAGCCGGTCTCCGTCCACGAACACGGTGTGCACGTTGATGGCGCCGCCGGGCAGCGAGCGCAGGTACTGCGGATCCGCCGGGTTCGTGATGTCGAAGACGGCGAGGCCGGAGTTGCCGCTGGCGACGTAGAGCGCGTCGCCCTTGGCCCAGACGCCGTTCCAGTAGGTGTCCTTGGGCAGGCTCACGCGGGTGACGAATACGGGGTGCGCCGGGTCGCTCACGTTGAAGACGCTCAGGCCGCCTTCCTCCGGGAACCGGGGCACGGACACCACGTAGGCGTGACCCTTGGTGACGTAGACGTCCACGGGGTCGCCCACCGGGACGGCGGTCTCGGAGACCAGGCGCATCGGCTGGGCGCCGGTGTCCTCCTCGTGGGCCAGGTTCATCCGCCGGGCATCGAAGGTGCCGGAGCGGTCCGGCACGTCGTCGGTGCAGCGCACGAAGCAGCCGGTGACGCGGCCGGGCTCCGGCACGCGGCAGCCCGCGAGCGCGTACCACCGTACGGAGGTGTCGGAGATGTAGGTCTCCCCGGTGATGAAGAACCCCTGGGGGCCCACCTCGTTGAGCACGGGGGCGTTGCCCAGGAAGCTGGGTTTCGTATCCAGGCGGAAGCCCCCGCTGAAGTTGCTCGTGGCGCTGTAGCGGAAGGTGGCCTGGTAGATGCCGGAGGGCTCCAGCGCGCCCACCGCCGCCAGGTCACAGCCGGACAGGTCGAAGCTGCTCGGGTCCGTGCAGTTCGCGCGAGGCTCCAGGGAGTTCGCGTCCATGCACGGCTCGGTGGGGACCACGTCCACGTAGTCGGTGAGCTCGGCGATGGGCTCCGGAGGATCCATCGTGCCGTCGCCCGGGCCGGAGTCGCTACAGCCAGACAAGGACAGGGCGCAGGCGAACAGGCCCGTGCCTACGAATCGAAGCAAGGACGTCATCGGATGAAACCCCCCGAAAGGCTTCGCGAACCACGGCCGGCGCGAAGCGCTGGAGAGTCTACCTCATGGCTCGGAGAGGATGAGCAGCCCGCGCGACAGGTCCACGGCGTACACGTACCCGTCGCCCGGCACGCGGATGCCGATGGCCCCCTGAAAGAGGCTGTCGGTGCTGCGCGGGTGGGCTTCCTGGAAGGAGTCGAAGGAGGCCACCTCCTTCGGCTCCTCGGGCTTTGACACGTCGAAGACGCGCACGCCCTCGTGGTACCAGGCCACGTACAGCCGCGTGCCCTTCAGCACCATGTTGTGGATGGACGTCTGCGCGCGCTTGCGCACCTCGCCGATGAGCCGGATCTTCGCCGGGTCGGTGACGTCCAGCACGCGCAGGTGCGCGCCCTCGCGCTCGCCGCCCTCGAAGGCGATGGTGCGTCCATCGATGGTGCCCACCGCGTTCGCGTGGCTGTAGTTGCCGTAGAACGAATACGCGCCCAGCACGGGCGTCACGTCCGGGCGCTTCACGTCCAGGACGACGTACCCGTTGAGCGTGTGGTTGATGTAGAGCCGGTCTCCGTAGGCGAACGCGTCGTGCGGATAGCTGCCCGCCGCCTTGTTGGGCAGGGTGAGGCGGCTGAGCAGCCGGGGCTCCAGCGGCGAGGCCACGTCGAACACCAGCGTCTCCCCGTTGGGGGAGGGGGACATGGCGTACAGCCGGTCTCCGTCCACGAACACGGTGTGCACGTCGATGGCGCCGCCGGGCAGCGAGCGCAGGTACTGGGGGTTCGCCGGGTCGGTGATGTCGAAGACGGCGAGGCCGGAGTTGCCGCTGGCGACGTAGAGCGCGTCGCCCTTGGCCCAGACGCCGTTCCAGTAGTGGTCGTTGGGCAGGCTCACGCGGGTGACGAGCACGGGGCGCGCGGGGTCGCTCACGTTGATGACGCTCAGGCCGCCGGGCTCCTCCTTCTTCCGGGGCAGCGACACCACGTAGGCGTGGCCCTTGGTGACGTAGACGTCCACGGGGTCACCCACCGGAACGGCCGTCTCGGACACGAGCCGCGGGGGCTGCGCACCGGTGGCCGCTTCGTGGGCCAGGTTCATCCGCCGGGCATCGAAGGTGCCGGAGAAGTCCGGCACGCCGTCGGTGCAGCGCACGAAGCAACCGGTGACGCGGCCGGGCTCCGGCACGCGGCAGCCCGCGAGCGCCAGGCGCATCACCTTCCTGTCGGAGGTGGTGACCTCCGCGGTGAGGAAGAGCCCGTCGGGGCCCACCTGGCGGCGCACTGGGGGAAGGCCCAGGAAGCTGGGGGCGGTGTCCAGGCGGAAGCCCGAGCCGAAATAGCTCTGGCTGTTGTAGCGGAAGAGGGCCTGGTAGACGCCGGACGGCTCCAGGGCGCGCACCGCGTTCAGGTCACACCCCGTGAGCGGGAAGCTGGCCGGGTCGGTGCAGTTCGCCCTGGGCGACCAGTAGGCCGGGTCCATGCACGGCTCGTTGGGGACTACGTCCACGTAGTCGCCGCGCTCGATGAGGGGCTTGGGCTCCGGCGTGCCCGCGTCCGGCACGAGAGGCGGCGGGTCGGAGTCGCTACAGCCGGACAGGGACAGGGCGCAGGCGAACAGGCCCGTGCCCAGGAGGCGAAAGAAAGACGTCATGGGATGGTTCCCCCTGAGAAGTGCCGCGAGTCTATGCCACCGCCCGAGGCGGATGCGCGAGCCCCCGCGCGGCGCTAGAAGCCCGCCATGCACCCACGCCGTCCGGACATCGAAGCCGCGCTCACCGGCCTGCGCACCCGCGTGCTCGGCGGGAAGGTTGTCGACGCCTGGGGCCTGGAGCCCCGCTGGCCCACGCAGGGCCCGCGGCACCAGCGGGACGCATGGCTCGACAGCCTGGCGGGGGCGCTGGAGGCGGCGCTGACGCGAAAGGCCTTCGAGCCCATCACCATCCCCGACGGACGGAGCCCCTCGCACTGGGAGTGCATCCTCGCCCACGCGCTGGTGCGTCACGGCGGACCGGTGGCTTCCTTCCCCCACTTCTCGGAGACCTCATCGTCCATGGCGCCCTGATGGATGGGGAACCGTCGGACTCGGGGCTGGTGGTCATGGGCAACCAACGGGTGCGCGCGTTGTACGCCGGCGCGAATCACCTCGTGGCCGGGGCCCTGGACGTGGAGCTGCTGGTGCCGTCCGGCTCGGACGGCTCACTGGTCGTGGGCGGAGCACTCCCCTCCAACAAGGTCCTCAACAACTTCTGGGCGCTGTGCCGGGAGGTGGGCAGCGGCCGGTCAAAGGTGCGGCCCCCTCCGTAAGGGCCGGGTAGGCTCACGCGCACGCCATGGCCCTCACGCGTCTGGACATCGCAGGCTACCGCTCCGTGCGTCAGCTCCACCTGGAGCTGGGGCCGGTGACCGTGGTGGTGGGCCCCAACGGCAGCGGCAAGACGAACCTGTACCGCGCGCTCTACCTGCTCGCGGCGGCGGCGGAAGGAAGGCTCGCGCGCACGCTGGCGGAGGAGGGCGGCACCCCCAGCGTGATGTGGGCCGGCCCGCGCGACCTGAAGAAGCCGGTGCGCCTGCGCGTGACGGTGGACCTGGACGACCTCACCTATGAGCTGCAATGCGGCCTGGTGCAGGGGTCGCCACGTGACACGATGTTCACGTTGGATCCGGAGGTGAAGGAGGAACACCTCTGGGCGCACTCGGGAGGCCGGCGTCTGGTGTTGATGGAGCGCAAGGACCGCACGGCCTTCATCCGAGATGCGGACGGAACGCGCGTCACGTTCCCCACGGAGCTGTGGGGCGCGGAGTCGGTGATGGATCAACTCTCCGAACCGCACCGCTTCCCCAGACTGGGCGAGGTCCAGCGCACGCTGAGCGCGTGGCGCTTCTACCACCACTTCCGCACCGACCCGGACGCGCTGCCCCGGCACCCGCAGGTGGGCGTGCGCACGCCGGTGCTCGCCTCCGACGGACGCGACCTGGCGGCGGCGCTCCAGACCGTCTGGGAGATTGGCGACGAGCGCGCCCTGGAGCAGGGCCTCGACGACGCCTTCCCCGGAGCCAGGCTGGAGGTGCGCGCGGAGGACGGCCGCTTCAGCCTCTTCCTGCACATGCCCGGCCTGTCGAGGCCCATGGCGGCGCCGGAGCTGTCGGACGGAACGCTGCGCTACCTGTGTCTGCTGGCGGCGCTGCTCAGCCCCAGGCCGCCGCCGTTCCTCGCGCTGAACGAGCCGGAGACCAGCCTGCACCCGGACCTGCTGGAGCCCCTGGGCCGCCTCATCGTGCGAGCCTCGGAGCACAGCCAGATCTGGGTGACGACGCACGCGGAGGCCCTGGCCAACGTCATCGCGGACAAGACCGGCACCTCGCCCGTGCACCTGGAGAAAGAGGCGGGCGCGACGAAGGTGAAGCCATGACGCCCGGCCTCTACCTCACGCACAAACCCGTGGGCGCCACCAGCTTCGCCACTGTCCGGACCTTTCAGGAGGAAGCCCAGGCCACGCGCCCCGGCCGCCGCACGGCGCTGTGTCACGGCGGCACGTTGGATCCATTCGCGGAAGGGCTGCTGCTGATGCTGGTGGGCCCGGCCACGCACCTCTTCGAACACCTGCACGCCGCGCCCAAGGTCTACGAGGCCCGCGTGGAGTGGGGCACGGAGACGGACACCGGAGACCTGCACGGCCGCCCCATCCACCAGGGCGACGCGACCGCGCTCACGCCCGAGCGCCTTGAAGCAGCACTGCGCCCGTTCCTCGGCTGGACGGAACAGATCCCGCCCGCCACCAGCGCGAAGAAGCTCGGAGGCGAGCCCGCCTACCGCAAGGCCCACCGGGGCGAGGCCGTGGAGCTGCCCCCGTCGCGCGTGTACCTGCACACCGCGCGCTGGCTCTCGCACAACTTGCCCACAGCCAGCGTCCTGGAGCTCACCTGCCGCGGCGGCTACTACGTCCGCTCCCTGGCCCGGGACCTGGGACGCGCACTCGGCTGCGGAGCGCACCTCTCCACGCTGAAGCGCACGGCCATCGGCCCGTGGAAGGACCCGGGCCCTGGTGCCCGCATCGAGCTGCACGGCCGCGACCTCCTCCCCTGGACGCACTCGCGCGCGCTCACGGATCAGGACGTGGGAGCGCTGCGCCAGAACCAATCCATCGCCGCCACGCCGCTCCAGCCCCCGGACTGGCGCCTGCCCCCGGGCTACCCGGAGCCCCCCGGCCCGGTGCGAGGCTTCCACCAGGGGAAGTTGACCTTCCTGCTCACGCCCGGGGACGGAGCCCTCTGGCCCGAGACAGAGCTGCGCGGCGGCGTCTAGAACAGACGCGCCGGAAGTGATGCCTCTCGTCACCACCCGGGAGGGCGGGGGGATGGTGACAGTCATCACCGCTGGTGACTGTTGTCACCACCCCGGACTTTGCGTCATCACCGCGTAACCCCACGGAATCCTTCAGGGTGTGCAGGTGGGCAGGGCTGGCACGACGCGAGCAATAGGTCCCGGCATGACCGCTTCCGCAAAGGAAGCCGCTCCTCCCGGAGATCAAAAATGGCCACGATCGAAAAGTTCTCTACCGCCGCCCTCAACACCAAGCCGGCCCTCGGCAACAAGGAACTCTCTGTCCTTCGCGGCTCCTCGTCCCCGGCGAAGCAGGCGGCGGAGACGAAGGCCACCATCAACAACATGAAGTCGCAGCTGGATGGCCTGAAGGCGCAGCTGCACGACCTGCAGGCCCGCCACAGCCACCTCGGTGACGGCTTCTCCACGCACGGCCACGGCTGCTGGGGCCCGCGCGACAACTGGCAGCCCAAGGACGTGGGCGCCATGGTGGAGATGAACAAGCTGAACCAGACCTCCGGCCCCATCAGCGCGGAGAAGTTCGCGGACAGCATCGAGGCCGCCGTCGGGGACCTGGACGGCCAGGCCGCCTCCGGTGAGTACCGCGCCGTCGCGGACTGGGCCGCCAACAACCGCGAGCGCCTCACCCCGGAGGCCCGCCAGGTGATGGACATCTACAGCAAGTACGCGGCGCTCTCCCAGGCGCGCGGCGAGTCCGGCATCCCCCAGGGCGACTTCAAGAAGATGCTCGCGGAGATGCGCGACGTGGGTGACGCCAGCGCGAAGAAGGCGCTCGCCAACCTGGACAGCAAGACCCACGGCGGCACCGTGTCCGGCCAGGACATGGCCCGCGCCATCAAGGCCGGCACCGCGGACCACGACGGCCAGGCCGGCGGCGCGGAGCTGAAGGAGTTCGAGAAGTGGGCCGCCAAGAACGAGAGCCGCCTCTCCCCGGAGGCCAAGGAGGTCCTGGACGTCTACCGCAAGCACACCAAGGCCGCCCAGGCCCAGGGCCGCACCGGCCTCACCGACGCGGAGAACGCCGCCATGAACAAGGAGATGCGCCAGGTGGGCGCCGGTGACGTGAGCGCCCGCAAGGCCACGGAGGCGCTCGACAAGGAGCAGGGCCCCATCTCCGGTGAGGACCTCGCCGAGGCCATCAAGAAGGGCATCTCCGACAAGGACGGCCACTCCTCCACCTCCGAGCTGAAGGAGTTCGAGAAGTGGGCCGCCAAGAACGAGAGCCGCCTCACGCCCGAGGCGAAGCAGGTCCTCAAGACCTACCAGCAGGCCGCGAAGAAGGCGGGCCCCGAGGGCATGACCCAGAAGGAGGCCGACGCCATGTTCAAGAAGATGGAGGCCTTCAAGACCTTCCACGACAGCTCCATGCGCAACGCGCTGGAGGGCCTGGACGCCAAGCAGGGGAAGATCTCCGGCAGCGACCTGACCGCCGCCATCGAGAAGGGCGCGGGCGACCTGGACGGCCAGGCGGCCGGCACCGAGTTCACGGACACGATGAAGTGGGCCCGCCAGAACTACGACCGCCTCACGCCGGAAGCGAAGAAGGTCGTGGACACCTACGAGAAGTACGCCACCCGCGCGCAGGCCCATGGCTCCACGGGCATCGGCCAGAAGGACTTCAAGAAGATGATCAACGAGATGAAGTTCATCAGCAACCCGCGCCCCACGCGCCCCGTGTTCTTCGCGGCCTGATGAGCAGTGGCAGTGGGGGGGATTTGAAGCCAGAAGTCTGAAGTGCCCCGGACCTTCGGGGGAGGGTCCGGGGCACTTGTTTTTTTCGCGGGCGCGTTACTGCTTCTTCGCCTTGGCGATGGTGGCGTGCGCCTCCTTCACCACGTTCTCCACGGTGAAGCCGAACTTCTGCTGCAGCGCCTTGATGGGCGCGGACGCACCGAAGCTGCGCATGCCGATGACGCTGCCCGTGTGGCCCACCCAGCGCTCCCAGCCGAACGCCGCGCCCTTCTCCACGGAGACGCGAGCCTTCACGTCCGGGGGCAGCACGCGGTCCTGGTACTCCTGGGGCTGCTGCTCGAACAGCTCCCACGACGGCATGCTCACCACGCGGGCCTTCACGCCTTCGGCCTTGAGCTTCTCCGCGGCCTCCACCACCAGCGCCACCTCCGTGCCGGTGCCAATGAGGATGACGTCCGGCTTGCCGCCCTCCGCCTCCAGCAGCGTGTACGCGCCCTGCGCCACGCCGGAAGCAGGCGCGAACTTCGTGCGGTCCAGCGTGGGCACCGGCTGGCGCGACAGCACCAGCACCACCGGGTGGTGCTTCTGCTGCGCGATGTAGCGCCACGCCTCCGTCACCTCGTTGGCGTCACCGGGGCGCAGCACGATGTTGCCCGGCACCGCGCGCAGGGACATCAGCTGCTCCACCGGCTGGTGCGTGGGGCCGTCCTCGCCCAGGCCAATGGAGTCGTGGGTGAAGATGTGGATGGACGGGATCTCCATCAGGGACGACAGGCGCATGGCGGGGCGCTCGTAGTCACTGAAGATGAGGAACGTGGCGCCGTAGCCGCGCACGTGGCTCAGGTTGAGGCCGTTGACGACGGAGCCCATCGCGTGCTCGCGCACGCCGAAGTGGATGTTGCGGCCCGAGTACTCGCCCGGCTTCATGGACGTGGACGCGGAGATGTACGTCTTCGTGGACGGGTTCAGGTCCGCGGAGCCGCCCACCAGCCACGGGTAGTTCTTCGCCAGCGCGTTGAGCACCTTGCCGCCGGACTCACGCGTGGCCATGCCCTTCGCGTCCGCGGGGAACACGGGCAGCTCCTTGTCCCAGCCCTCGGGCAGCTCGCGCTTGAGCAGCGCGTCCAGCTCGCGCGCCAGCTCCGGGTGCTGCTTCCGGTAGTCCGCCAGGGACTTCTCCCACGCGTCATGCAGCGCCTTGCCGCGCGCGCCCAGGCGCTCCTGGAAGCGCTGCGGGACGCCGTCGGGCACCAGGAACTGCGCGTCCTCGGGCCAGCCGTAGGCCTTCTTGGTGGCCTTGATCTCCTCCGCGCCCAGGGGCTCGCCGTGGGCGCTGGCGGAGCCCTGCTTCTTGGGCGACCCGAAGCCGATGAACGAGTTGACGATGATGAGCGTGGGCTTGCCGCGCTCGTCCTTGAAGGACTTGTAGGCCTTGGACAGCGCGTCCAGGTCGTTGGCGTCGGTGACCTTCAGCACGCGCCAGCCGTAGCCCTCGAAGCGGCGGCCCACGTCCTCGGTGAAGGCCAGGTCGGTGCTGCCGTCGATGGAGATGTGGTTGCTGTCGTAGATCCAGCACAGGTTGGGCAGCTTCAGGTGGCCCGCGAGCGACGCGGCCTCGCTCGCCACGCCCTCCATCATGTCGCCGTCGCCGCACAGCGCGTAGACGTCATGGGTGAACAGGTCGAAGCCGGGCTTGTTGAAGTGGGCGCCCAGCCACTTGCTGGCGATGGCCATGCCCACGCTGTTGGACACGCCCGCGCCCAGGGGGCCGGTGGTGGTCTCCACGCCGGTGGTCCAGTGGTACTCCGGGTGGCCCGGCGTCGCCGAGTCCAGCTGGCGGAAGTTGCGGATGTCGTCCAGCGACACGGCCGGGACGTCCAGCACCTTCGCGTCCTTCACGCGCTTCACGCCCGCCAGGTGCAGCAGGCTGTAGAGCAGCATGGACGCGTGGCCGTTGGACAGGATGAAGCGGTCGCGGTCCGGCCAGTTCGGCGTGGCCGGGTCGTATCGCAGCTCCTGCTGCCACAGCTGGTAGGCCACGGGGGCCAGCGCCATGGGCGCGCCCGGGTGGCCCGAGTGGGCCTTCTCCACCGCGTCCATGGACAGCGTGCGGATGGTGTTGATTGCCTGGGTATCGATCTTCTCGGTCGTCATGCGGCCTCCCGCGCTGAGCCTGCGTCGCGGGCGCACCATGCCGTAACCGGGGCCGCTGCGCCGCACCAAACACGCCCGTCCGTCGGCAGGCGCACGCCCCTTTCCGGGAATTACCGCCGGGCCATCGCGCCCCGGGGCGTCTTCCCCCGGGTCAGATGGTTCACTGCCTCACCCAACCCCTCCACCGTGAGGGCGAACATGGGGAATACATTGGCGATGACCGCGATGGTCCCCGAGCGCCACGACCCCCGAGGCTCCGGGTTGAGCCACACGTTGCGCTCGAAGTGCTGCGCCAGTTGCATCATCCACGTGAGCCCCTCCAGCCCCTCCTGCCGGTACTGGCCATTGGCATCCGTGCGGATGCCCAGCTCATACGGGGCCATGGATGCGTCCCCCACCATCACCAGCTTGTGATGCCGGCCCACCTGCGCGGTGAGTTCCGGCACGGTGATGCCGCCCGTCAGCTGCGGCGTGGCGTACAGCTTCCCGTAGACGCAGTTGTGGAAGTAGTAGGTGCGCAGCTCCTTGAAGTGCGTGGCCTGGCTGGCGACGCTGAACAGCCGGCTCACCAGGTGCGCGTACGGGTCCATGGAGCCGCCCACGTCCATGCACAGCACCACGCGCGTGTTGGGCCGGCGCGGCGGACGTGTCACGACCTCCAGCTCGCCCGCGTTCTTCGCGGTGGCGGCGATGCTCTCGTCCACGTCCAGCTCCTCCGCCACGCCCTCGCGCGCGAAGGCCCGCAGCTTGCGCAGCGCCACCGCCATCTGCCGCGTGTCCAGCACCAGGTCGTCGCGGTAGCCCGCGTACTTGCGCGCTCCGGCCTGCCACAGCGCCTGGCCCTGCCGCCCGCCCGTGCCGCCAATGCGCACGCCCTGCCGGGCCATGCCATTGTTGCCAAAGGCAGACGCGCCGCCCGTGCCCACCCAGCGCGTACCGCCGTCGTGGCGCTCGGTCTGCTCCTTCAGCCGCTGCTCCAGCTGCCGGCGCAGCTCTTCGGGATCCCACTGCTCCAGGAGCGCCAGCTCCTCCGGGCTCAGGTCGGTGCGCTCCTTGGCCTCCTCCAGCCAGGACAACAGCTCCTCGGTGAGCTTCAGCGCGTCGGAGGCCACACCCTGGAAATGCGCGAGGAACGCCTGGTCAAAGGCATCCAGCTGCGTCTCCGAGTGGACGAGGAGCGCGCGAGCCACGTGATAGAAACCATCCAGGCTGCTGTCATGCAGCCCGGCCTTCAGCGCTCCGGCCAGGGCAAGCGCCTCCTGCGCGCCCACCTTCACCCCGCGCTTTCGCAGCTCGTAGAAGAACGGCAGGAACATGGCGTGGCCTCCCAAGCCTGCCTTAAGCGCGAGTCCGCCGGCCGCGCCCGAAGGCCTCCGCCACCGCCACCAGGTCCTGCTCTTTCTTGAGCAGCGCGCCCAGGAACGGCAGCTGTTCATCCAGCTTCAGCTCCACCACGCCGTTGGCCTTGAGCACGGAAATCCAGTCAACGAGCTCACTGGTGGAGGGCCGCTTGCGCAGACGCGTCATCGCGCGCAGCTCGTAGAAGATCTTCAGCGCCTGGTCCGCCAGCGACGCATCCAGCCCCGGGTGGTGCACGTCCACGATGCGCTGCATGAGCTCGCGCTCCGGGAAGTCGATGAAGTGGAACACGCACCGGCGCAGGAACGCGTCAGGCAATTCCTTCTCGTTGTTGCTGGTGATGAGCACCACCGGGCGGTGCTTCGCCACCACCTCGTCGTTCGTCTCGGAGATGCGGAAGCGCATCCGGTCCAGCTCGTGGAGCAGGTCGTTGGGGAACTCCAGGTCCGCCTTGTCCACTTCGTCGATGAGCAACACCACGCGCTCCGGAGCGGCGAACGCCTCGCCCAGCGGCCCCAGGCGGATGTATCGCCGGATGTCTCGCACGTCCCCGTCCCCGAAGCGCGAGTCATACAACCGCTGCACGGTGTCGTAGACATACAGGCCGTCCTGCGCGCGCGTGGTGCTCTTCACGTGCCAGGTGAGCAGCTTCAATCCCAGTCCCTGCGCAATCGCTTCCGCCAGCAGCGTCTTGCCGGTGCCGGGCTCGCCCTTGACCAGCAGTGGACGCTGGAGCGTGAGGGCGCAATTGACGGCCGCCTGCAGGCCCTCGCTCGTGAGGTAGGAGTCGGTGCCGCGGAAGCGAACAGGGGTGGGAACCGGAGTCATGGTTGGTTCCTTTAACATCCCGGGGAATGTTTCCATCCCTCCCCAGGCGGTTGGGTGTATATCCTGCCCCACATGGCCCCACTTTCTCTTGAGACCGAACTGCGCGACATGGTCCGTCGCGAGTTGCAACTGCAACTGGCTCCCGTTCAGAAGGCCGTCGCCCGGATGGCCAATGGGCTGGATGCGCTGGACGACCTGCGGGAGATGATTCAACGGCTGGCGCCGCTCTCCAGCCGCCTCGGGGCCGTGGCGGGCGTGCGCACGCCCACGCTGGCGCCGGAGCCGGTCCGCCGCCGTCCGGGCCGTCCGCCGAAGGCCGCCGCGCCCGCCGCGAGGGGTCCGGGCCGTCCGCCAAAGGCCGCCGCCGCGCCCGCCGCGAGGGGCCCGGGCCGTCCGCCGAAGGCCGCCGCGCCCGCCGCCGCGCCCGCCGCGAGGGGCCCGGGCCGTCCGCCGAAGGCCGCCGCCGCGGAAGACAACCAGGCCTGCGCCGTCATCGGCTGCAAGCGCCAGAGCCGCTCCAAGGGCTACTGCTCGGCGCACTACCAGAAGCTGCGCCTGCTCATCCGCACCGGCCGCCGTCCGGAGGCGTGGGTGGATGGCGCGAAGTCGCAGTCGGTCCCGGACGTCACGCTGCCGCGAGGCCGCGCGGGCAGCCAGGCGCTGAAGGAAGCCGCGAAGCCGGCCGCGCCCGCGGCGCCGCCCAAGCCCAAGGCGTGGGTGCGCAAGAAGGGCTCCGGCGGCGGCATGGTGTCGCTGACCTGACGGAGGACGTCGTCCCCGGTGGTCCCCGCGTGACGGGTCGCCCCCAGCGGCCCGCCGTGCGTGCCTCGGGCCCGACACGCAGTGCTTCCTTCGATTGACATGCGGGCCGTGGAGGTGTGAATCCCGGCCCCATGAGCGAGCAATATCCAGTCACCGTCGCGGTCCGCCGTCCCGACGGTTCGGTGGAGCAGGTCCGGGTGGGCACGGCGTACCGGAACGACGAAGGCTTCACGCTGCAATTGGGCGAGCTGTCCATGAGCGCCACGCCCGTCGCGGCGTCGGCCCCGGCGTACCGCCGTCCCGCGTCCTCGGGCGCCCCGTCCGGTGGCGGTGGTGGTGGTGGCGACGGCACGCTCCTGCCCAACTACGGCCGCAGCAAGGGCGCCCCCGTCTACGGCGCCAGCCTCCAGGACCTGGAGTTCTACGCCAACGGCGCGCGCCGCTCCCTGGCGGACCCCAGCAAGTCGCGCTGGCACGACAAGGAGCGCCAGCTCCTGGCCGCCATCGAGGCGGAGATTGCCCGGCAGCGCGGTGAGGGTGGCGGCGGCGAGCCCCCCGCGCGCGGCGGTGGCGGAGGCGGCCGGGGCGGTGGCTACGGCTACGGCAACCCGCCGGACGACGGCGAAATCCCGCCCCCCGGCGACGACGACAACATCCCCTTCTGAGTGAAGCAGCGGACCCCCGCGGCCGGGAAATCGGTCGCGGGGATATCCAATCGGTCCCGGCTCGCGCAATACAAGAGGTGATCACCCGGCCGACTCGGGGGTCATTGATATCGCCGGCCCGATGGTAGATACGGTCTGTGTATTCAGTATTACCAAAAGTGAATTGACACATCGCGTGTGCTTCATTCCACGCCGGTGACTTCACTTTTGAAGCATTCCCCATCCTGCGGATTTCACAGGCCTGAGGGGGTGTTCTGGCGTCGCTCGCCCTTCACGGATGACGCGTCCAGAAACCGGAACTCCGTCTTTCCGAGGGCTTAGGAGGTGGCCTGGAACGTGCTCTAGGCACCCCAGCCAGGGAATCCATCCCGTCCGGCAAGGCTGTGAAATCGCGAGGCCATGGAAATGACCGAACGGGTGTGTGTGGTGGGTGCGGGTTCGTTCGTCCCAGCACGGACCATCTCCAACGAGCGGATCGCCAAGGCGATCCCCGGCTGGTCGGCCGCCCGCATCGAAGAGAAGATTGGCATCAAGGAGCGCCGCTTCCTCTGGGACTTCGACGACGAGACGGGCCGCGCCATCCCCCCGCCGGACGACGTGCTGGGGCGCTTCTACCCGGCGACGAACACGGACATGTGTGAGGTGTCGCTGCGCCAGGCCCTCTCGCGCGGCGGCGTGGATCCGAAGGAACTGGACGCGCTCTTCGTGGTGACGTGCACCCCGGACGCGCCGCACTTCAACCACGACGCCATGGTGCTGCATGAGCGGCTGGGCCTGCGCGAGGACGCCTTCGCGCTGGTGGTGGATGACGGCTGCGGCGGCACGCCGTACGTGCTGGACCTGGTGCGCAAGATGATGGACGGCGGCCGCTTCCGCACGGTGGCGGTGGTGGCCTCGGCGTTCACGTCCCCGCTGCTCAACCGCGAGGTCTACACGGACGAACTGCCCCCCACGCCGGGCCGCCCCAAGGCGCTCAACGCGTACCTGTCCATGTATGTCTTCGGCGACGGCGCGGGCGCGGTGGTGCTGCGCAGGCAGCCGGGCGACGAGGACGGCCCGGGCATCCTCTCCTCATTCTCCGGCAACGCGTACGCGGAGCTGGTGTCGCGCCGGGGCGGCGGCATGCTGAAGCTGCCCTACCAGCCAGGTCGCACGCGCCCGGCCGACATGGCCTTCGTGGTGGACGGCTTCAAGGTCGCGCGCAGCTACCCGGAGTACATGCAGAAGTGCCTGGACGCGGTGCTCACGCCCACGGTGCGTGAGCAGGTGAAGCGCTACTACTTCCACCAGCCCAACAAGCGGGTGATGGACGCGTTCGTGAGCCGCGCGGGCCTGCCGAAGGAGGCCGTGGCCTGCAACGTGGATCGCATTGGCAATACGTCCGCGGCCGGGATGTTGATTCTGCTGGCGGACGACCTGGAGCAGGGTCGTGTTTCACTCGGCAGTGGGGACCTGGTGGTGGTGGCGGCCGTCGGCGCCAACGTCCATTATGGCGCCCAGCTCGTGCGGCTGTAGCGCGCACGGGTGTTGTCATCTCCTCCCCCCCGGAGATTCCCCCCTCTATGAGTGAGCAGCGCAAGGAAGTCGTGGTCCTGGAGCCCGCCATTGCCCAGGACCTGGAGAAGCGCCTGGCCCTGGCGACCCCCGACGACACGGCACGAGGCATGTTCTTCAACGGAGCGCTGAACGCGGTGCGCATCCTTGGTGGCGACGCCGCGGTGGAGAAGTGTCTGGCCGCGGTGCAGGAGAAGAAGTTCGTGGACTTCTTCAACTACCCGGTGTCGGGCTTCCTGAAGCTGTCCTTCACGGGAGCGCAGTTGATGGGGCCGCAGCTGGGCGGCTTCGACGCGATGTTGCGCAAGATGGGCACGCAGGCGACCACGGACTTCCTGTCGTCCGCGGCGGGCAAGACGCTGCTGCTGCTCGCGGGTGACAGCCCCAAGCGCCTGGTGACGAACCTGCCCACGGGCTACCGCGCGGCGGTGAGCTACGGCGACCGCAGCGTGGAGTGGTCCAGCGACCGCGCGGGCAAGCTCCTGATGAAGCGGGACTTCATGCCGCCCGCGTACCACGAGGGCGTGCTCCAGGCCGTCATCGAGGCCCTGGGCGCCCGGGGCGTCCAGGTGAAGGGCCGGCAGACGGGCCCGGTGGACACGGAGTACGCGCTGTCCTGGCAGTGACCGGAGCAGACAACCCGCGGTCCTGAAGAAGGATGGGTGCGAGCATGGCGCAGGCAGGAGCCACGGTGCGGCTGCAGTCCGGCACGGAGTGGGTGTATGCCTTTCGCTCGCAGGAGGACGCCGCGACGCCGCCGGATGAAGCGGTGTGCGCCGCGGCGCCCTTCACCCCCACGGTGAAGCTGGGCGCCGGCCTCTACGTGCCCGTGGGCGACGGCACCTATGAAAGGGTGGGCTCGGCGACGGCCTGCTTCCGGCTGACGGACCGGGCCTTCACCCCGGGCACGCAGGTGCCGTTCCATGCACGCTTCGTCCTGCCGGTGGGCGCCTTCAGCGCGTCCGGCGAGTGCACGCTCGTGAGCAATGACCAGCCCCAGTCGGGCGTGGTGCTCGCGGGCGGCGCGCTCAAGCTGGTGGAGGTGCCGCCGGGCTTCGTGGGGGGCGTGATGTCCAACCTGAGCGTGTTCAACCCGCTCAAGCTGCCCGGCTTCGCCACGGGCTCGTACTACACGCTCTACGCCTTCCGGAAGGACGCCGCGTCCAGCACCCCGGGGTGAGCCGGAATGTCGGGGTTGCCTGGGAGAATACGTCCCGGGTCATCCGACGCCATCACGAGGGGGACGCATGGAAAGCAGGTGGAATCCGCTCTACGAATCGCTCGGCTACCGGCCGCCCGCGAGCGGTAGGGGCGCGCCATCGGAGGCACCGCCGCCGGAGGACACGGACCTGCCGCTCCTCGGCGCGGAGGAGCTGGACGCGCTGAAGTCCGCCTTCCTGCGCGAGCCGGAGGACGTGCTGCGCTGGACGGAGAGCGGCCTGGGCGCGAGGGTCACGGTGGGCGCGTTCGTCGAAGCGCTGCGCGAACTGGAGCTGCTCTTCACGGACCCCGGCCAGCTCCAGGAGCAGCTGGACGCGACGGAGCGCCACGCCCGTCAGGGCACGGGAGGACTGCCCGCGGACTTCACCTTCCCGCTGAGGACGGAGGAGATCCCCATCGACCCCGCGCGCACGCGCTTCGAGCCGCGGGCGGACCTGCGCGGCTGGCTGTTGTTCAGCGGCCCCGTGTGGCTGGAGCAGGGCGCGGCGGTGAAGCAGGCCCCGTTCCGCTGGCACTTCGGGGCGAAGAGCCGCTTCGTCTATCCGCTGCGGGAGCCGGAGCCCGGCCGCCCGGTGGAGGTGGCGCTCTTCGGAGACTTCGGCACGGGCGAATACGCTTCCCGCTACATCGCCCGGCAGCTGGTGATGCGCGGCGAGCGCCTGGACTGCGCGGTGCACCTGGGCGGCGTCTTCTACTCGGGCCGCCAGGGCGAATTCGACGCGCACGTGGCGGGGCCGCTGGAGCCGCTGCTCGGGACGACGTCGCTCCTGACGCTGAACGCGCCGCCGGAGATGCGCTCGGGCGCGGGGGCCTACTTCCGCTACCTGGACGAGCGGCGGGGCGCGGGCCCCCGTCACCCGCAGGAGGGCAGCTACTTCTGCCTCGCCGCGGAGCGCTTCCAGCTCATCGGCCTGGACACGGCCTGGTTCGAAGCGGGCCGTCACCGCGAACCCGCGCTGCTGCAATGGCTGGAGCAGCGCCTGTCGGAAGGACGCCGGCGGGGCGCGATGAACATCCTGCTGAGCCACGCCGCGCCCTACGGACCGGACGCGGCGCGGCTGCACCCATTGGTGACCGAGGACCTGCGCGCGCTGGTCGTGGAGCGCGAGTGGGTGGACCTCTGGTGCTGGGGAGGCGCCCAGGCCGGAGCGCTCTATGACCGCGCGCCGGGCCTGCCCTTCCTCGGCGCCAGCCTGGGCCACGGAGGCTTCCCCTCCGAGCGGAAGGACGCCCCGGAGTACCCGGTGGCGCCGGTGCGCTTCTTCGAATCCCGGCCGCGCTTCCCGGAGTGGACGGGCGTGCGCCAGGACCGGGGCAACCACGGCCACGCGACGCTGTGGCTGCACTCGGACGGCAAGGCCTCGCTGCGCTACACGGACTGGATGGGCCAGGTGCGCTGCGAGGCGTCCCTGTCACGGCGGGCCCCCAGGGAGCCCGTGACGCTGAAGACGCTCGACGTGCGGGAGTGAGTCAGGGGCCCTCAAGCTCCGGTGATGCCGCGCTCCTTCATGTACTTGCGAAGGCCCGCGGCCGCCTGGGCGCGCACCTTGTTGTGCAGGAGCGGAGTCCACCCGAGCGCCCATCCCACGGGCCCCAGCGCCTGCCGCGACCAGGTCCAGAAGGGGAACCGGTCGGTGTGGCGGATGATCTTCCCGTCGGCGAACTCGAAGGACGCATCAATGCGGTTGAGCACCTTCCGGCCCGTCTGGCTGAAGGTGTAGCGCGCATCCCAGTGGGCGCTGCCGGTGCGGTCATCGGCCTGGACCTGGCTGAAGTCGAGCTCCAGGTCCTTGCCGCGCTCCAGCAGCATGCGCCACATGGAGGTGGCCCCCGCGTAGCGCAGGCCCTGGAACACGGCGTCGTTGAACTCCACGTCCGGGTGGTAGCAGGCGGCCATGCCGTCCGCGTCGCGCCGCTGGAAGGCCGAATAGAAGTCGGTGATGAGCTGGGAGTGCGGGTGCATGTCACCGGTCTAGCGGAACGGCCGAGCAATGGAAAAGGCCGCATGGCAGAGTCCGTCGCATGGCTCGCGACATCGTCATCTGGCCCCACAAGGTTCTCACCTCGCCCACCCAGCCCGTGACCGACTTCGGCCCGGCACTCGAGACGCTCCTCCAGGAGATGTCGGAGTCCATGGCGGAAGCCAAGGGCATCGGCATCGCGGCCAACCAGGTGGGAGTCGCCCTGCGCGTGGCCATCGTCGGCCGCGAGGACGGCACCCAGTTCGAAATCGTGAACCCCCAGATTCTCTCGAAGGAGGGGAGCGTGAAGTACGAGGAGGGCTGCCTCTCCGTACCGGACGTCTGGGAGAAGTGCCCCCGCGTCGAGCGCGTGAAGGTCCGCTACCAGGACAAGACGGGCGAGTGGCACGAACTGGAGGCGGACGGTCGGCTCGCCCACGTGCTCCAGCACGAAATCGACCACCTGGACGGCCACGTCTTCGTGGAGCACCTGGGCAGCCTGAAGCAGAAGCTCATCAAGGAGCGCATGCTGAAACTGCAGAAGTCGCTCGCGCGCCGCAAGGACGAGCCCTCGCAGGACAAGGGAACGAAGCGCTCGTAAGCGAATGGACCCGCGCCCCGTCCCCCGCAAGGTCCAGGCCTTCCGTGAGGAGTACCGGGCCCAGGCCATCGGGCCCGGCTACCGGGGGCAGGCCCACTTCGCCTTCACCAGCCTTGTATGCCTGGGAGGAATCGCCCTGGCGCTGAGCCAGGTGGAGGCCCCCCGGCTCTGGGAGCTGCTCGGAGTCCCCGCGGTCATCGCGCTCGCGAACACCATCGAGTTCCTCGGCCACCGGGGCCCCATGCACCACCGCACCCGGGGCCTGGGCCTGGTGTTCGAGCGGCACACCGTCCAGCACCACCGCTTCTTCACCCACGAGGCGATGGCCTACGAGTCCCCCCGGGACTTCAAGATGGTGCTCTTTCCCCCGGTCCTGCTCCTCTTCTTCCTGGGAGCCATCGCCGCGCCGCTGGGAGCGCTCTGCTTCCTGCTCATCTCCCCCAACGCAGGCTGGCTCTTCGCCGCCACGGCGCTCGGCTATTACCTCGCGTACGAGTGGGTGCACTTCACCACGCACCTGCCGGGCAGCCACTGGAGCGCCCGCCTGCCCGGCATCTCCTTCCTGAGGCGCCACCACCAAGTGCACCACGATCCCAGCCGGATGGGGCGCCACAACTTCAACATCACCGTTCCCCTCGGAGACGGGCTCTTCGGAACGCGGTGGCGCGCCCCACCGGACGAGGAGCAGGCGGCTCGCCGAGGGGAGTGACGGGGAAAAAGAAAGCCGGAGCCGGGGGTTCACACCCTGGAACGGCGTGCCCATATCCCGGGCGTCTCGGGAGGAATGATCAGGCCCGGATCAATCAGGGTTTGACGTCGCCGAATCGAAGCGTTAGAGACTGGACCCCCGCGCAACGAACCGTCGGCCCCCGGGCCTCGGAAAGTCAGCGCGGGGGGAAGAAAAGGATCGACGAAGGATGTTGATCCCGAACGCGGCAAAGAGGTAGAAGCCGCGCCCCGCTCGCAAGGAACCGAAGGCAGCAGCTCGGAACCTCGGAGCGGTCAGCAGCAAACGGTCGCCACCAAAATGGTTGATCGCGGATGCGGTGGTGGTACAAGCCGCGCCCCTCGCTTCGAAGCCCGCGCACTGGCGCGGAAGGCACTTCGTTAGAGAGAGCAGCACCGACAAGAAAATAGGGCGGTCAACCAAGCGAGTTGACAGCGAACGCGGCGAAGAGATAGAAGCCGCGCCCCACCGAAGAAGCGGCGGTCCGGAAGACAACACGACGGACGCAAAGCGGTGAGGAAAGCTGACAGCGAGCGGTTGACAAGGAAGACGGCGCTGAAGTAGAAGCCGCCTCCCTCGAAACGAAGCGGCGGAAGTCACTGGACGGCGCCGACGAGATTCGAGACAGCCCGCAGGACGCAAAAGCGAAGTTGACGCTGACTGCGAACTGAAATAGAAGCTGCAACCCCGCCGGTTGAAACAAAACCGGCAACGAAGTAGACGGTAGCAAAAGTCGCGAAGCAGCACAAGCGGCTCGGTCTTTGAAAACCAAATAGCAAGCCCAAGCAGTAATGGATTGCGGAAACCGCAGTCAATTTTTTGAGGGCATCTTCACCTTCAAGAGCAGCGCTGAAAAGCGCAGCGAGAAGGGA
>NZ_RAWL01001196.1:0-428 GCF_003668885.1 Corallococcus sp. AB049A
CCACAACACAACTACTCCACGACACCACAAGGTGAAAGACACGCCCCCCTGCGGTTAGACTCCCGCTCATGTTCGACGCACTGAAAAACATCGGAAACATCGGCCAGCTGATGGCCAAAGCGGGCGAGATGCGGCAGAAGATGGAAGCCATGCAGGCCGAGATGGGTAAGCGGCAGGTGACCGGCGACGCCGGCGCAGGCATGGTCACCGCGACCGTCAACGGCCGGCTGGAACTGATCAAGTTGAAGATCGATCGCGAGCGACTGGCCGTCGCAAACGCCGAGGGAAAGACGGCGTTGTCGCAAGGCGATTTCGAGATGCTGGAAGATCTCATCGCCGCCGCCGTCCGCTCGGCCCAGGTCCGCGCGGCCGAGATGATGAAAGACGAAATGAGCAAAATGGCCGGCGACATGGGCCTGCCGCCAGGC
>NZ_RAWL01001197.1:0-428 GCF_003668885.1 Corallococcus sp. AB049A
AGGCCGGCCTGTTCAAGGACCCGGCGTTCATCGCGTTGACCGGCAAGTTCGTGCCGGTCTACCTGGATGGCGACGAGGAAGGGGCACAGGCCTGGGGCGAACGCTTCGGGGTGCGCGGCTATCCGACCCTGATCGTGCTGGACCCACAACGCACTGAGCTCACCCGCGTGGCCGGCGGCAACGACGCGGCCGAACTGACCCGTGCGCTGACCGTCGCGGCCGGGCGCCGCAGCGCCATCGCCGCCACCCTGGCGACGGCACTGGCCACGCCGGACAGGCTGGCCGCCGAAGACTGGCAGGTGCTGGGCGACTACGGCTGGGAAGTCGACGCCAACCGCCTGGCCGGCGAGCGCAGGAGCCAGGATGTGCTGCGCCAGCTGTCCAAGGCCGCACCCGACGCGGCGCTGCAACGCCGCTTCGCCCTGCTG
>NZ_RAWL01001198.1:0-427 GCF_003668885.1 Corallococcus sp. AB049A
GCCTCAGTTGAGTATTCCGTCGGTGACGGTTCCGCCGATCACGATTCCGGCTGGCACAGCGCTAGGTGCGTTCAATCTGCCGACGCTGAGTATTCCGTCGGTGACGGTTCCGCCGATCACGATTCCGGCTGGCACCACTGTCGGCGGATTTACGCTACCCACGATACACACCCCGTTAATAAGTACACCCCAAATAAGTATAGGCGGCTTTAGCACTCCCGGCATAGCCACGCAAGCAAATTCTGGTGTCATCAATCTTCCCACCTTTAGCCTTAACGGCATTACGATAACTAATTTGGTGGTGTTCATTCCGAACAACATCACTGCCTTGCAAACCAATATGCCCGGGGTATTCCCGCAGATTGGCGGCTTCGCTAATACACCTCCTGCCTTTATTAATACTGGGACCATTACCGTGGGTGGAGGT
>NZ_RAWL01001199.1:0-427 GCF_003668885.1 Corallococcus sp. AB049A
GAATTCAGTGTAATTTAATTCAGTTAAAGAATATAAATAGTTATTTTATTAAATAAAACCTTATTTTTAATTTCAAATAGAAATTCTATTGCCACCTAAATTTTAACAAATCAAAAATTGTTCCTAATAAAAGTACTTACAAAAAAATCCAGTAAAAAAGTAAAACATCACTACTTCTTCATAGGTACTAACAAAATAAAAGTTTGTACCGATCTCACTTTACATCCCGGGCACACGCAGCAACGCAAGGACAGACAATACGATGGTGCAAAGGGCGTGACGTCATCCCCTGACGTCATAGCATGTGGGTCAATGGGGCGCGCGGCCCGGGCGCGCTCGAAATGGGTCACTAAAAATACGGGCACCTTCGCCTTAAGGTGCACAGGCTAGGTTGGGGCGGTGGGTTATTTTTAGAGGGGAGTTAGAG
>NZ_RAWL01001200.1:0-427 GCF_003668885.1 Corallococcus sp. AB049A
GAGAGAGAGAGAGAGAGAGAGAGAGAGAGAGATGTGGATGTTTGGAGGAGGGAAGAAGGAAGCAAATGACGATCCATTGGTGGTGGTCAAGGGATGCGTCGATCGGTTTGTTGATGTCAGCGGGGCAAAGGCTCAGCACGTCGAGTCGTTAAATACCCTTTTGTTGAGTAAGTTACTTTACTGACCAACGCGAAGAACGAATGAATGACTAACCTTTTTTTTTTAACTTTTATATGAATAAAGAATTGAAAGAAAAGGAGATTGTGATCACTGCCATCATCAAAAGTTTGGCTGACTATTTGCCTTCTCGGGATGAATTGCTGCGCGCGAGAGGTAAGAATTATCATTACTTTGGTTTTGACACTTTTTTTTATTTATTTATTAGCAACGTTATTGGTGGCTGAGATACTTTGCAATATTAAAACGG
>NZ_RAWL01001201.1:0-427 GCF_003668885.1 Corallococcus sp. AB049A
GTGAGTTAGCATAGACATCGACGATGTCTACATCAACGAATTTGCCAATGTGTTCTGGCGTGCCTTCAAAATTCACCACGCGATTACATGCAGTACGGCCGGACAGCTCCATCACATTTTTACGTGAGGTGCCTTCGACGAGAATGCGTTGCACAGTGCCAAGCTTACGGCGGCTCCAGGCCATCACCTGCTGATTAAGGCGATCCTGCAAAATATAGAGGCGCTGTTTTTTCTCATCGTCGGAGACATCATCCGGCAGATCGGCAGCGGGCGTTCCCGGGCGGGCTGAATAGATAAAGCTGTAGCTGGTATCGAAATTGATTTCACCGACCAATTTCATGGTCTGCTCGAAGTCTGCCTGCGTTTCGCCAGGAAAACCGATGATAAAGTCAGAGCTGATTTGGATATCCGGGCGGGCAGCGACCAG
>NZ_RAWL01001202.1:0-427 GCF_003668885.1 Corallococcus sp. AB049A
GTTCGCGCGTGGTCTTGAGTGCGCTCACCAGCAGCACCAGCAGCGCGGCAATGCCGAGGTACAGCTGCGTTTCCAGCAGCGACTGGCCATAGTGGTGATCCAGCACGGCGAACGGGCCGTCGCCTTCGGCGGTTTGCGTGAGCGCCACCAGCGTGAGCAGCAGCACCGCCAACGAGCCACCGCGGCCGCCCCACATCAGCGCCACCACCACGGCAAAGAACAGCGGGACGTACGTCAGCGCAAAGCCGATTCCATCGCCAAACTTGGCATCGCTGTTGCCATCGAAAATGATGTATGACGACAGCGCCAGCGCAACGACGGCCGCCAGACCGAGCAGGAAATCCGTGCGGTCGGTGCCACCCGAGCGGAATGCGCGAAAGCGCGACCATGCCGCGAGCACCGGCGTGACGATCAGCACGCCCAGGAA
>NZ_RAWL01001203.1:0-427 GCF_003668885.1 Corallococcus sp. AB049A
GTCCCAGCCCCGACTCTCGGCGCGCAAACGGCCCGGATTCCGCATAGCCGGAATTCCGCTTCGGCGCCAAGGTGATCAGGTCGGCACAGGGTGAATCCAGCAGGAGCTACCCGTGTTGCCGTCTTTCCCGCCCGCCATTCTCGCGCTTGCAGACGGCACGGTCTTTCGTGGCTATTCCATCGGTGCGGCCGGTCATACGATCGGCGAAGTGGTGTTCAACACCGCAATCACCGGCTATCAGGAAATCCTTACCGATCCGAGCTACTCGCGCCAGATCGTCACGCTCACGTATCCGCATATCGGTAACGTTGGCGTGAACCGTGAGGATGTCGAAGCTACGAAAGTCCATGCCGCCGGTCTCATCATCAAGGATCTCCCGATCCTGGCGTCGAACTTCCGCAAGGAGCACACGCTTTCGCATTACCTC
>NZ_RAWL01000121.1:0-20934 GCF_003668885.1 Corallococcus sp. AB049A
CCACAGCCCACCCCTGCCAGCCCGAACCACAGCAGGGCCCCCCAATTCCTTGCATTCATGTCCACGCCTCCCGGTCCAAGAAGCGCGAAGGGTGGGATGCGAGGCTTTGGCTTCCAAGGGGTACCCCAAGGAGGTGGGAGTGTCGCGAGTCCGGGGCGTGACGCCCCTTATTCGCCGGGCTGCCCGATGAGGTAGGTGATGGCCATGCCCCGCGCGCGGTGGACGCCGAGGTGCCAGGAGTACCCGTTGGCGTTGAGTCCCTCCGTCAGCTCCTCCAGGTCCTCCGGCGCGTAGGTCCTGAACGACGACACCACGCCATCCCAGAGCACCAGCAGGGGGATGATGGGCACCAGGTAGGTGAACAGCCACCGCCACCAGCGCCGGGGGCGGATGAGCGGGGTGAAGCCCCACACCAGCGGCACGACGAGCAGCAATTGGACGAGGACGTACGGCAGCGAGCGCTGCGTGAGCTCGAAGGCGGCGATGGGGACTCGCCGCGCGACGGCATCCTCGAGGACGGCGCGGGCCTGCCGCGGGCGGAAGTGATGCAGCGCCTCGAACAGGGTCCGCACGCCCGTCAGCTCCTCGGGGATGCGCGTGGCGTCCACCGGCGTGTCGCGGTAGTGCGCGCCCTCGGGCAGCTCCAGCCCGGGCGTGGGATGCTGGTCGGTGAGCACCACCTCCGCCTCGCCGTTCAGCTTCCGCAGCACCGGGAGCAGGGTGCGCCACGGGCCGCCGGTGCCGGAGCAGAGGTCGACAATCCGGTTCGTGCCGGCCATGCGCAAGAGCGCCGCCAGCTGCGTCGCCATGCCGTCGTAGGGCCGTGTCTTGTCGAGCACGACGTGCAGGTAGTCGACCTCGCCCCGGCGCAACAGCTCGGGGAGCCAGGACTGGTCGAGGAACTCGAAGAGATGGAGTCGAGGGAGCAGTCGCATCGCGAGGACGATAGGGCCTCCTCGCGATGCGAGTCTCCTGGACGCTCCAGAAAAACCCCGTGCGCGGCTTCTGGGGCCTATCTCGCGAACGCGGACCGCTCGCGCGCCAGGCCCACCAGGAGGGCCACCACCGCGACGGGGCCCACCACCTTCAGGACCTTGCCGGTGTGGTAGCCCCAGGAGTCCACGCGGTCGGCGAACATCTTGAGCAGCCAATGGCTGGGGTCGTGGTCCGGCTTCCGGTACGCGGCGCGCCGGATGAGGCCGGAGACGCCGTGGAGCGGGGTGGCGGTTCCGAACACGGGCGGCATCGGCTTGTTGGGCCGTCCGTGCATGGGCGACGCGGACGTGCCCTGCTGGCGCTCCGGTGGGAAGCGCGCGTGGGGCATCGGCCGGGGCTCGTGGCCCGTCATCGGGACGCCGGGCCGGCGCGCCGGGTCCAGGTCGATGCCCCAGTAGGACGGGCGCTCGGAGCGCTGCAGCGCCTGGTACGCGGAGTGCCGCTCCACCTCCTCCTGGGTGGAGAGCCGGGGCTTCTTCTCGCGGAGGGATTCGGTGTTGTCATCGGGCGTGGGATTCATCACACGGCTCCTCTTCAGTGCAGGTGTTCACCGTTGGGGAAGAGGGCGACCTTGATGCAGCCGTCCTTCTTCTGCGCGAACGTGTGGTAGCCCTCCGGCGCCTTCTCCAACGGCAGGCGGTGGGTGAAGACGCGCGAGGGCTGGATGCGCCCGGCTCGCACGTGCTCCATCAGGTGCGGCATGTAGCGCTTCACGCTCGCCTGACCGGTGCGCATCGTCTGCGCCTTGTTCATGTACGTGCCCAGGTCCACGCCCACGGCCGGAGGCCCGTACGCGCCAATGAGTGAGATGACGCCGCCCTTGCGCGTCGCATGGATGGCGAAGTTGACGGCGACCGGGGAGCCGGCCTCCGCCTTCATGAGCACTCCGAACGTGCGGTGCACCGGGGAGCCCGCCGCCTCGCAGCCCACCGCCTCGATGGTCGCGTCCGCGCCGCGCCCCTCGGTCATTCCCTTCACGGTGGTGACGAGGTCCACGTCGTTGAAGTTGAGCGTCTCCACGCCCAGCCATTGCCGCGCGAACTCCAGCCGGTAGTCCTCCTTGTCCACCGCGATGACCCGGCCCGCGCCCATGGCCCAGGCGCTCCACATGGCGAAGAGGCCCACGGGGCCACAGCCCAGCACCAGCACCGTCTCTCCGCCCTTCAGGTCGCACATCTCCGCGCCCTGGTAGCCGGTGGTGAAGGCATCCGTGATGGGCAGCGCGTCCAGGTCCGGCACCTCCTCGGGCACCTTCTCCGCGTCCACGCCGATGAAGGGCACGCGCACGTACTGGGCCTGCCCGCCGTCGTAGCCTCCGAACGTGTGGGAATAGCCGTAGATGCCCGTGCCCGCGTCCGTCGCCGGGTTGGTGCTGTCACAGCAGGACGTGAGGCCGCGCTGGCAGAAGTAGCAGCCGCCGCAGAAGATTTGGAAGGGCAGCATCACGCGGTCGCCCTTCTTCAATCCCTGGCTGCGGGCCGTGGCGCCCAGCTCCTCCACCACGCCCACGAACTCATGGCCGAAGGTGAAGCCGATGCGGGTGTCCGGCACCAGCCCGTGGAGCAGGTGCAGGTCCGAGCCACAGATGGCCGCGGACGTCACCCGGACGATGCCGTCCTGGGGATGTTCGATGCGAGGGTCCGGCTTGTTCCGCACCGAAACCCGGTAGGGGCCTTCATAGGTCAGAGCACGCATGCCCTGACGCTAAGCATCGCGAAAACGGGGAACATGGACCTGGGTCCAATGCGAAGCGAGCAGGGGGGAAGGCCCCCGCCGCCTCGAACGCGCCCGGGGCCTACTTGCTCACCGCGATGGACTTCCGGAACAGCGCCAGGCTGTAGACGAAGAACCCCACGCCTATCGCGGCCACCATCAGGAACTGGCGCCAGACGGCCCACAGCCCTCCGCCCCGGTAGATGATGACCTGCGAGAAGCTGACGAAGTGCCGGGCCGGCAGGAGGTACGTGAGGTACTGCAGCCACTTCGGCTGGCTCTCCACCGGCGTGCTGCCGCCCGACAGCAGCATCAGCACCAGGACCACCAGGATGATGAGCAGCGCGAACTGCGCCATGGAACGGGAGATGGTCCCCAGGAAGATGCCGAGCGCCGTGGCGAAGAACAGGTAGAGCACGACGCCCACGAACCACAGCACCACCGAACCGGCGAAGGGCACCTTCAGCACCAGGTGCACCACCAGGAACAGCGAGGCCCCGGTGGCCACGAGGATGACCAGGCTGTTGGCCCAGACCTTCGCCATGGCGATCTCAAACGAGGTCAGCGGCATCACCAGCAGGTGCTCCAGCGTGCCGTGCTCGCGCTCGCGGATGACCGCGGCGCCCGTGAGGACCACCGTCAGCAGGGTGATTTGATTGATGATGGCCACCACGCTCTTGAACCAGGACGACACCCCGTTGGGGTTGAAGAGCTTGCGGACGACCAGGTTGACGGGCTTGGGGCCCGTCGCCTCCGTGCGCCTCATGAAAGAGGAGATGCGGTCGTTGATGATGTTCTTGATGTAGCCGGAGCCGATGCCCGCCTGCTGCATGGCCGTCGCGTCGATGTTGACCTGGATGTCCGGGGTGCGCCCCGCGCGCAGGTCGTGCTCGAAGCGGGGCGGAATCACCACGACGAACATGAACCGGCCCCGGTCCATGTCCGCCTGGATGTCATCCGCGTTGATGATCTCCGGCGACATGAAGCGCGGCGGGTAGAACGCGTTGAGCAGTTCCTTGGACAGCGCGGACCCGTCCTCGTCGACGAAGGCGATGGAGGCGTTGTTCACCTCGCTGGAGGTGCCCGTCGCCTGGACGTAGATGGCCAGGGTGAAGGCATAGACGACGAACACGACCAGGACCGCGTCGCTGAGCAGGCTGCGGATCTCCTTGAGCCCGAGCCACAGGATGTTCAGCAGCGAGTTCACTGCTATTTCTCCTGCTTTCTCAGGCCGACGACGCTGATGGCCAGAAGGAGGGGCACGCACACGGCCATGAAGGCGACGTCCCTCAGGATGAGGCCCGCTCCCAGCCCCTTGGTGAAGGCGCCCAGGCTGGCGTGCATGTAATAGGTGGCCGGCCAGATGGAGCCGACGAGCTTGGCTCCGCCCTGGAGCGTGGAGACCGGCTGCAAGAGGCCGGAGAACTGGATGGTCGGCACGATGGTCAGGATGGCCGTGACGAAGACGGCCGCGACCTGGCTGCCGGTGAACGTGGACGTCACCATCCCGATGCCGGTCGTCGCCATGACGTAGAACAGCGCGCAGACCACCAGCGTCAGGAAGCTGCCCTTGATGGGGACGCCGAAGACGACCAGCGACAGCGCGGTCAGGATGAAGAAGTTGGCCATCCCGATGGCGACGTAGGGCAGCTGCTTTCCGAGCAGGTACTCCAGCCTTCCCGTGGGCGTGACGTAGAAGTTGATGATGGACCCCAGCTCCTTCTCACGCACGATGCTGACCGTCATGAGGATGGCCGGGATGAGCAGCAACAGCAGCGCCGGGACGCTCGGCACGATGGAGTAGATGCTCTGGAAGGTGGGGTTGTAGAGGTAGCGCTCCTCGATGTTGGCCGTGTCTTGCTGAGCCCTGGCGGACTGGAAGCCGCTCGCGGGGTCCCGCAGCATCCGGTTGTGGACCCCCTGGACGTATTGCTCCACGGTGTCGCCACGGAAGGTCATGGCGCCGTCCACCTGCGCCAGCACCTCCGGGCCGGAGCCCCGGCGGAAGTCCAGGCCGAAGCGGGGCGGAATCTCCATCACCACCGAGACGTCGTCGGACTGGAGCCGGCGCAGCGCCTCGTCCGCGGACCGGGCGGGCTGCGTGGGGGCGAAGTAGGGCTGCGCCGCGCTGAACTGCTCCAGGTACGCGCGGCTCTCCGGCGTCTGGTCCAGGTCCAGCGCGGCATAGCGGATGTTCTCGACGTCGGTCGTGATGCCGAAGCCGAAGACGAGCATCAACACCGCCGAGCCGATGAACGCGAACGCCAGCCGGACCTTGTCGCGGAGGATTTGATTGGCCTCGTTGGCGGCATACGCCATCAGCCGGCCAACGCGCAGCTTGAGTCCGGCCCGCTCCACCCGGGGCTCGCCAGGAGACGGGGGCGGTGGCGCCTGGGGAGCGGGAGCGGGAGTGGCCGCCGTGGCCTTGCCCTCGGCGCGCTCCTTCTCCGCGATGGCGTCCTCCATGTAGCCGATGAAGGCCGTCTCCAGGCTGTCCGCGTTCCGGGACTCGATGAGCTTCTGGGGGGTGTCCGCCGCCAGCACCCGGCCCGCGTTCATGAGGGAGATGCGGTCGCAGCGCATGCCCTCGTTCATGAAGTGCGTCGTCACGAAGATGGTGACGCCCTGCTTGCGCGACAGGTCGATGAGCAGCTCCCAGAAGCTGTCCCGGGCCACCGGGTCCACGCCCGACGTGGGCTCGTCCAGGATGAGGATCTGCGGTCCGTGCAGCACGGCGACGGCCAGCGACAGCCGCTGGCGCAGGCCCATGGGCAGGTCCCCGGCCGGCGCGTCCAGGTGCGCGGTCAGCCCGAACCGCTCCACCAGCTCCACGATGCGCGCCTTCGCCTTGTCCGGGGGCAGGTGATAGAGCCGGGCGTGCAGGACCAGGTTCTCATTCACGCTCAGCTCGCCGTAGAGCGAGAACGCCTGCGTCATGTAGCCCAGGTTCTTGCGCACCTCCATGCTGCCCGCGTCCACGGCGCTGCCGAAGAGCTTCGCCGTCCCTTCCGTGGGCGGCAGCAGGCCGGTCAGCATCTTCATGGTCGTGGACTTGCCGCAGCCGTTGGACCCGAGGAAGCCGAAGATTTCCCCGCGTTCGATGTTCAGGGTGACGTGGTCCACGGCGGTGAAGGTCCCGAAGCGGCGGGTCAGCCCGTGCGCCTCGATGGCCAGCTCCGCGTTGCCCGCCACGCGGGGCGGGATGGTGATCTCCTTGTGGCCCCGGCGCTTCTCTTCCGGCAGGAGCGCGATGAAGCACTTCTCCAGGTCGTGGGTGCCCGTGCGCCGCATCAGCTCCGCGGGCGACCCCGTGGCCAGCACGCGCCCCGCGTCCATGGCGACGATCCAGTCCCACTGCTGGGCCTCGTCCATGTAGGCCGTGGAGATGATGACGCTCATGCCGGGGCGCCCGGCGCGGATGTCCTCGATGAGGGTCCAGAACTGCCGCCGGGAGAGCGGATCCACGCCGGTGGTGGGCTCGTCGAGGATGAGCAGGTCCGGGTCGTGCACCAGCGCGCCGCACAGCCCCACCTTCTGCTTCATGCCGCCGGAGAGCTTGCCCGCGGGGCGCGCCGCGAACCTGCCCAGCCCCGTGGCCTCCAAGAGCTGCGGGACGCGCGCCTTGCGCTCCTCCGGGGACAGCCCGAAGAGGCGGGCCATGAAGTCCACGTTGTCGTAGACGCTGAGCTCCAGGTAGAGGTTCTTGCCCAGGCCCTGCGGCATGTACGCGATGCGCGGGCCCACGTCGCGCCGGTGCCGCGCCTCCGCGATGTCTCCGTCCAGGACCAGGACCCGGCCCTGCTGCAGCTTCTTGGCGCCCGCCACCAGCGCCATCAGCGTGGACTTGCCCACGCCGTCAGGGCCCACGATGCCCACCCGGATGCCGCTGGGGACGTCCAGCGACAGGCCGTCGAGCGCGACGGCCTTGCCGTAGCGGTGGACCACGTTCTGGATGGAGACCACGCGCCCGCCGGAAGCGCCGGCGGGCGATGCTGGAGACGCGGATGAGACCATGGCCAGGCCCTCCCGGGTCTTTGCGGCTAGTGGGGTTCGGCTTCCGCCGTGATGACGTTCTGGAGCCGGGACGGCCACGCCGCGTTGGGGTCCACCTTGACGTAGCCAACGCCGCGGATGCCCGTCTTGATGCGCTCGACGTAGCGGCCGGCCAGCTCCCGGGGGACCTGGAGCTTCACGCGGAACACCAGCTTCTCCCGCTCGCTCTTCGTCTCCACCTGCTTGGGCGTGAACTGCGCTTCCGGTGACACGAAGGACACGTAGCCGGGCACGGAGCGGTCGGGCTCGAAGTCGGCGGTGAGGCGCGCCTCGGCGCCAATCCTGATGCGCGAGGCCTCGTTCGCGGGGAGGAAGATCTCCATGTAGACGTCCTCCAGGTTCAGAATCGTCAGCGCCGGTCCGCCGGGGGCGAGCACCTCGCCGGGCTCCGCGAGGCGGTAGAGCACCCGCCCCGTCACCGGAGACCGGAGCGTCGCGTCGTTGATGCGCGTCTGGATGGTCGCCGCGCTGGCCCGCGCGACCTCAATCTCCTCCTGCGAGGTCTTCAGCGTGGCCTCGGCCTCCGCCAGGCTGGCCCGGGTGGTCTTCAGCTCGCTCTCCCGGACGTCCAGGTCCCGCTGCGAGCCGGCGCCTCGCGCCACCAGCCTCCGGGCGCGATCGACCTCGATGGTGGCGAGCTGGATCTCACTCTTCTGCCGGACGATGCCCGCCTGGGCCACCGCCAGCTTCTCCTGCGTGGCCGCGACGTTCGCGTTGGCCTCCGCCAGGCTGGACTCCAGCGTGGTGGTGTCCAGCCGCACGACCACCTGTCCTGGCCGGACGAGGTCGCCTTCGTTGACGAGGATCTCCCTCACCCGCAGGGGCTCCTTGGCGGCGACGTCCGCGAGCTTCGCCTCGATGCGGCCGTTCCCCGAGACGATGCCCTCCGGCAGCGCGGACTTCTTCCCCTTCCAGTACCGGAAGCCGATGAACGCGACGACGGCGAGGGCGACCAGCCCGATGATCCACTTGGTTTTCCCTTTCGGCTTCCAGGGCATGGCGGACTCTCTATGGCTTGACGGGTTGCGAGACCGTCTTGGTTTCTTGTGTCCGCGGCTTGGACAGCATGTCGCCCCAGTGGGTCCGCTGCTCCATCTCGGCTTGCATCGGCTCCGGCACGACAGGCTGGTTGCGGCGGACCTCCCAGCCCCCGCCCAGCGCCTTGTAGAGGGCGACCAGATTGGTGGCGATGGAGGAGCTCGTCTGGGCCTGGTTGTTCTGCTGTTCCAGCAGCGAGCGCTGCGCGTCCAGCACGCGCTGGTAGTCCACGGCGCCTTCGCGGTACTGCACCAGCGCGAGCCCCACCGACCGCTGCGCGGCCTTCACGGCGGCCTGCTGGAAGGCCAGGGTCTGCTGGGCGTGGATGAAGCCCGTCAGGGCGTCCTCCACCTCCTGGCCCGCCTTGAGCACCGTGTTGCGGTAGTTGACGAGCAGCTGCTGGAACCGCGCGTCCTCCACACGCACCCCGTTCTTCAGGCGGCCGTAGTTGAGGAAGGGAAAGACGATGCGCGGGCCCACGGAATAGAAGAGGCTGCCCAGGGAGAAGAGGTTGCCGGACGCACCGGCGCTGGTGCTCGCCTGGAGTCCAATCGTCCCGAAGAGGGAGAAGCTGGGATACAGCTCCGCCTCCGCGATGCCGATCCGGGCGCACTGCGCGGCGGCGTACAGCTCCGCGCTGCGGACGTCCGGGCGCCGCCGCAAAATCTCCGCGGGCATGCCCACGGCCACCGTCGCGGGCGCCACCGGAATGCGCTTGGGCCCCGCCAGCAGTGCCTCCACCTGGCCCGTGGGCTGGCCCAAGAGCGTGCTCATGGCGTTGCGCGCCTGGTCCAGCCCGGCCTCCAGCTGCGGGATGGTGGCCCGGGTGCTCTCCAGCAGGGTCGCGGCCTGCGTCATGTCCAGCTCGGAGGTGGCGCCGTTGGTGAAGCGCGCCTCGGCGATCCGGAATCCCTCCTCCTGGAGCCGCACGTTCTCCTGCGCCTGCTCGATGAGCACCTCGAAGGTGCGGATGAGGACGTAGGTCCGCGCGACCTCCGCGGTGAGCGACACGAGCGAGGACTGGTAGTCCGCCACGGACGCGAGCAGGCCCGCGGTGCCCGACTCCACGCCCCGCCGGTACTTGCCCCAGAAGTCCACCTCCCAGATGGCGTCGAAGCCCAGTTGGTACTCCAGGAAGTGCCGGTCGATGGCGCCCAGGTCGAAGTCGACGGGGTTGGCCGCGGCGGAGTTCTCACTGCGCCCCACCGCGGCGGCGCTGCCGACCAGGGCCTGGGCCTGCGGATACTGCCGGCCGGTGAGGATGGCCAGCTGGGCGCGCGCTTCAACGATGCGCAGCCCTGAAATCTGGAGCGGCAGGTTCTGCCGGGCGGCGACCTCGACGAGTCGGTCGAGCGAGGGGTCTCCGAACGACCTCCACCACCGGGTGTCCACCTCGGCCTGCGTCGACAGGCGCGGATCCCCCTGGGTGTGCCATTCCCTGGCGATCTCCGCCTGGGGCTTCGTGAAGTTCGGGCCCACCGCGCATCCGGAGAGCACGGACAGGGCGCCGAGCAGCGGCACGGCGCCGACGAAGGATGGCAATCCTGGCTTCATCCCCTGCATGGCGTTGTCCGTCCCCCGCATCCGCGACACCTCGATGGGGGCGGAGATTCAACACGGGGGGCGCCGCGCGGAAGTGAGACGCGTCCAAATGCCCTGGAGGGCAGTGCCGGATGTCCGCTGGCCCAAGCCAGACACGGACCCGGGGGCAGAAGGGCTGTCACCTGCCGCATCCGGTAGCAACCCTATGTCCATGGCACAGGACACGCACTCGGAGCCCCTGAAGCGCAAGGCCTATGAAAAGGAGCTGCGCAAGCTCCAATCCGAGCTCTGCCAGCTCCAGGAGTGGGTCAAGCAGGAGCAGATGCGTGTCATTGTCGTGTTCGAAGGCCGGGACGCGGCGGGGAAGGGCGGAACGATTCGCGCCATCACCGAGCGGGTCAGTCCCCGGGTGTTCCGCGTGGTGGCCCTCCCGGCGCCTTCCAGCCGGGAGAAATCCCAGATGTACCTGCAGCGGTACGTGCCGCATTTCCCCGCGGCGGGGGAAATCGTGATCTTCGATCGCAGCTGGTACAACCGGGCCGGCGTGGAGCCGGTGATGGGCTTCTGCACGCCCGAGGAGCACGAGCGCTTCCTCATCGGCTGTCCCGTCTTCGAGAAGTACATGGTCGAAAGCGGAATCCTCCTGCTGAAGATCTGGCTGGAGGTCGGCAAGGCGGAGCAGGCGCGGCGGTTCGCGGCGCGCATCGACGACCCCTTGCGGCAGTGGAAGCTCAGCCCCATGGACCTCAAGTCCTGGACGCGCTGGTACGACTACTCCCAGGCGAGGGATCAGATGCTGGCCGCGACGGACACGCCGTACGCCCCCTGGTACATCCTGCGCTCCGACAACAAGAAGAAGGCGCGGCTCAACTGCATCCGCTTCCTGCTGGAGAAGATTCCCCATCAGCGCGTGAAGCGCCCCAAGGTGAAGCTGCCTCCCCGCTCCAAGAAGGGCGCGTACGACGACGAGGCGTCCCTTCAGGGCAAGCACTTCATCCCGGAAAGGTACTGAGGAGGGCGGCGGGGTCCGTCACCTCCAGGTCCGCGCCGTGGCGGCGCAGTCCGGAGGGCTGGCCTGGCCGGTCCACGCCAATGACATACGCGAAGTGGGCCGCCCGGCCAGCCGCGACGCCCTCGGGGGTGTCCTCGAAGAGGACCGCCTCGTCGCAGGTGACGCCGAGCGCCCGCGCCGCCGCGAGGTGGAGCTCCGGGGGCGGCGTGGCTTCAATCCGCGCGTCGAAGAGGTCCGCGATGCCCGCCGACCGGAGCATCTCCACGCCGTGCCTGCTGGCGGAGACGGCCGCGGTCCGGAGTCCCTCCGCGCGCGCCGCCTGGACGTAGCGGACCGCACCCTCATACGTCTCCACGCGCTCCTGCCGCAGCAGCTCCACCAGGACCTCACCCTTGCGGTCGTTCAAGGCGTGGACCGTGCTCTCCGGCAGCGCGATGCCGCGGGCGTCGAGGAACGCGTGGATGCCTTCCAGGGAGGGCCTGCCATCGAAGCAGCGGCTGTAGTCGCGCACCAGGTCGAAGGGGATGAAGGGCTGCCCGGAGGACTGTGCGCGCTGCCGCAGGTAGTAGTCGCACAGCTGCTTCCAGGCCCTGGCATGGAGGCTGGCGGTCTGGGTGAGGACGCCATCCACGCTGAAGAGGCAGGCGCGCGCGCGGGGTGGGAGCCCCAGCTTCGTGCGTGCGAGGGGCGGCTGGCCCAGGAGGAAGACGTCCACGGCGTGGGCGAACCCGTCCTCCTCGTTGGTGCGGGTGACATGGCGCGCGGAGCGCTGGACCTCGGCGCTGGCGTTGCCCATGGCGATGCCCAGGCCGGCGGTGTTCAGCATGGGCAGGTCGTTGGCCATGTCCCCGATGACCGCGATCTCCTCCAGGGGAAGCGAAAGGAGGCGCGAGGCTTCACGCACGACCATCCCCTTGTTCGCCTCGGGGTGTGTGACGTCCAGGTAGTAGGCCGTCGAGCGCGCCGCGGACGCGTCCGCGCCCAGCCGCACGGCGAGCTCCGCCTCGCAGCGCGCGACCCTCTCCGTGTCCTCGCTCACGCCGACGATCTTGATGGCGGCGTCGAGCACCTCGTGCAGGTCCGCGACGACGGCCGGGTCGAACCCGATGGTGCTCCGCTCGCGCGCCACGCGGAAGGCATTGGGGTCGCGCAGGAACCAACCGGCCCCCTGATAGACCCAGACATCCAGGCCCGCGTGGAGCATGAAGTCGACGGCATCCCCGGCGATGTCGGGAGGCAGGGGCCGCTGCGCCAGCACCGTCGTCAGGTCGGGCTTGACGTAGATGCCGCCGTTGAACGCGGCCACGGGGGCGGTGAGGCCCAGCGGGGCCACCAGCCCGGCCATCCCACGCGGCGGACGCCCGCTCGTGAGGGTGAACAGGATGCCGCTGTCACGCAGCCGCGCCACGGCCTCGCGGGTTCGCGAGGTGAGGACCTTGTCCTTCGTCACCAGCGTCCCGTCGACGTCCGCGATGAGCAACTTGATGGTCATGGCTGCCTCCGCCCTCCGCCAATGACAGTGCGGCCCGGGGCTCAAGATGGCATCGCGACGAAAGCCGCCCGCCGCCTGGAAGCAGCCCCGTTGCCGAGCGCCCCATCGCTGGTTGTCGGCGCACCGGGACAACCCTCAGGTTTGGCTCTCCAGGCACGGGAGGCATGTCATGGCACACCCCGAAGGAACGGAAGCGTCTGAGTATGGGCCGCCGGTGTCCGCCAGGGAGCACGGCCCGGGGCCCTCCGCTCCAGGCCGGGAGCGCACCCGCGGCGGCGGACCGCTCACCGCCAGGGAAGTGGAGTTGATGAACGCGTACTGGCGCGCGTGCAACTACCTGGCGGTGGGGATGATCTACCTCCAGGACAACCCGCTGCTGAGCAGACCCCTGGTGCCGAAGGACGTGAAGCACCGGCTGCTCGGCCACTGGGGCGCGAGCCCCGCGCTCTCGTTCACCTGGGTGCACCTGAACCGGCTCATCGTCGAGCAGAACCTCGACGTCATCTTCGTGGCCGGGCCGGGCCACGGCGCCCCGGGCGTGCTCGGGCCGGTGTACCTGGAGGGCACCTATTCGGAGGTCTATCCGGACAAGAGCCAGGACGCGGAAGGGATGCGGAAGTTCTTCAAGCAGTTCTCCTTCCCCGGGCACATTGGCAGCCACGTCACCCCGGAGACGCCGGGCTCCATCCATGAAGGCGGTGAGCTGGGCTACAGCCTCTCCCACGCCTACGGCATGGCCTTCGACAACCCCGACCTCATCGTCGCCTGTGTCGTGGGGGACGGCGAGGCGGAGACCGGACCGCTCGCGACGGCCTGGCATTCCAACAAGTTCATCAACCCCGTGCGGGACGGCGCCGTGCTGCCCATCCTGAACCTCAACGGGTACAAGATCGCCAACCCCACCATCCTCGCCCGCATCAGCCCGGAGGAGCTGGAGGCCCTGTTCGTCGGCTACGGCTACAAGCCGTACTTCGTCGAGGGCAGCGACCCGGCCCAGATGCACCAGAAGATGGCGGAGACGCTGGAGCGCGCCGTGGAGGACATCCGCGCCGTGCAGAAGAAGGCCCGGCTGACGGACACCCCCACGCGCCCGCGCTGGCCCATGATCATCCTGCGCTCGCCCAAGGGCTGGACCGGCCCGAAGGAGCTGGACGGGCACCGGCTGGAGGGCTCCTGGCGCTCCCACCAGGTCCCCTTCGGCGACGTGCGCGGCAACCCGGCGCACCTCAAGGCGCTCGAGGACTGGATGCGCAGCTACCGCCCCGAGGAGCTGTTCGACGCGGAGGGACGGCTGATGCCGGAGCTCCGGTCACTGGCGCCCAAGGGCAACCGGCGGATGAGCGCGAACCCCCACGCCAACGGCGGCCTGCTCCGCAAGGCGCTCAGGCTGCCGGACTTCCGCGACTACGCGGTCAAGGTCGGCACGCGTGGCACCACGCTGCATGAGAACACGCGGCCGCTCGGCGAGTTCCTGCGGGACATCATGCGGGACAACCCGACGAGCTTCCGCGTCTTCGGCCCGGACGAGACCGCCTCCAACCGGCTCCAGGCCCTCTACGAGGTGACCGGCAAGACGTGGATGTCCGCGCTGCTGCCGGAGGACGCGGACGGGGGGCACCTGGCGCGGGACGGCCGCGTCATGGAGATGCTGTCGGAGCACACGCTCTTGGGCTGGCTGGAGGGATATCTGCTCACGGGGCGCCACGGCCTCTTCCACACCTATGAGGCCTTCGCCCACGTCGTGGACTCCATGTTCAACCAGCACGCCAAGTGGTTGGACATCAGCAAGAACCACGTGAAGTGGAGGGCCCCCGTCGCCTCGGAGAACATCCTGCTGTCCTCCACGGTGTGGCGTCAGGACCACAACGGGTTCTCACATCAGGACCCGGGCTTCATCGACCTGGTGACGAACAAGTCCGGCTCGGTGACGCGCATCTACCTGCCGCCGGACGCGAACACGCTGCTGGTGGTGGCGGACCAGTGCCTGCGCAGCACCGACTGCGTCAACGTCATCGTCGCGGACAAGCAGAAGCACCTGCAGTTCACCAGCATTGACGAGGCCGTCGCCCACTGCGCCAAGGGGCTCGGCATCTGGAAGCGGGCCAGCACGGACGAGGACGCGGAGCCGGACGTCATCATGGCCTGCTGCGGTGACGTCGCGACGCAGGAGGCCCTGGCCGCCGCCTCCATCCTGCGGGCGCGCGCACCCCAGCTGAAGCTGCGCTTCATCAACGTCGTGGACCTGTTCAAGCTCCAGTCGTCCGCGGAGCATCCGCACGGGTCCACCCAGCGCGAGCTGGAGAGCCTGTTCCCGCCGGGCAAGCCCATCATCTTCAGCTTCCACGGCTACGCCTCGCTCATCCACAAGCTGGCCTACCGCTACATCGACAACAGGGACCTGCACGTGCATGGCTACCGGGAGAAGGGCAACATCAACACGCCCTTCGAGCTGGCCATCCTCAACGACACGTCCCGCTTCCACCTGGTCATCGACGTCATCGACCGGGTGCCGGGGCTGCACGCGAAGGCGGGGCACCTGAAGGAGGAGATGAGGAACGCCATCCTCGACAACCTGGCCTACGCGCACGAGCACGGCCGGGACCGCCCCGAAATCGCGGACTGGACCTGGCCGGACTGAACAAGGCCGTCCCACGCATGGCGCGACCCAAGCGCCATGCGTGGGCCGTGCGGCGGCTACTGCCCCAGCACGACGCGGAAGATGCGCTCGTTGCTGTTGTTGGGGATGCTGTCCTTGTCCCCCTGGTTGGTGGTGGTCATCCACAAGTTGCCGTCAGGCGTGGGCTCCACGGTGCGCAGCCGGCCGTAGGTGCCCACGAAGAACTGCTGCACGTTGGTCAGGTTGGAGCCGCTGATGACCTCGCGGTACAGGCGCGTGCCACGGGCGCAGGCCACGTAGAGGACGTCGCGCACCACCGCGATGCCGGAGCAGGAGCCCTCCGCCGTGGAGTAGGTCTGCTTCGGCGCGATGTAGCCGGCCGTGGCGCAGCCCGAGCCGCCCTGGGACACGGTGCCCTCGCAGTTGGGCCAGCCGTAGTTGCCGCCCTTCTGGATGAGGTTGGTCTCGTCCATCACGGAGTTGCCGAACTCCTGCTCCCACAGCCGGCCCTGCGAGTCGAACGCCAGCCCCTGCGGGTTGCGGTGGCCGTAGCTCCACACGTAGTTGCCGAAGGGGTTGTCGGACGGGACGGTGCCGTCCGCGTTGAGGCGCAGCACCTTGCCGGCCAGGTTGTTGATGTCCTGCGCGTACGCGCCGTTCTGGGCATCACCGGTGGACGCGTAGAGCTTGCCGTCCGGGCCAAAGCGCAGGCGCCCGCCGTTGTGGAACTTGTTGCGGCCAATGCCCTGCACCAGCACCTGGAGCGACGCGGTGTCGAGGGCGCCGTTCTCATACCGCAGCCGCACGATGCGGTTGTCGGTGGGGGAGGTGTGCATCACGTACAGCCAGCGGTCGGTGGAGAAGGTGGGGGAGAGCGCCAGCCCCATCAGCCCGCCCTCGCCGTCCGTGCTCTGCACGTTGGGGACGGCCCCCACGGACGTCTTCGTCCCCGTCGCCGGATCCAACCGGATGATGTTCTGCGCGTCGCGGCGGCCGTAGAGCACCGTGCCGTCCGGCAGGTTCACCAGGCCCCACGGGATGTCCGTGTCGGTGGCCACCTGGATGACGGAGCACACGGCGTTCGCGCAGGCAGTGCCGGTGGTGACCGTCACGGAAGCGCTCTGGGCGGAGGCGTTGCCCTGGGCGTCGCGCGCGAGCACGGCGTAGGCGTAGGCCGTGGCCGGCGACAGGCCGCTGTCCACGAAGGCCGTCCCCGGCGGCGAGCCGGACACGGTGCCAATCTTCACGCCGCCCCGGAACACGTCGTACGCGCTCACGCCCACGTTGTCGGTGGACGCGGTCCAGTTCACGGTCACGCTGGTGCCGGACGCGGTGGCGGTGACGCCCGTGGGAATGCTGGGCGCCTGGGTGTCCACCTGGCACGGCGGCGGGGTGATGGAGAGCGTGGCGCTGCCCTGGGACACATTCCCCCGGGCGTCCCGCGCATTCACATACAGGCCCCAGGTCGCGCCGGGGACCACCGTCAGCGGCGTGGACACGATGGCGCCGGACACGGACTTCATCAGCTGGCCGTCATGGTAGACGTCGTAGAAGGCCACGCCCTCGTTGTCCGTGGACGGCGACCACGACAGCGTGGCCGAGTTGCACGTCACGTTGGACAGGGCGAGCCCCGTGGGCACGGTGGGGGGCTGCGAGTCGGGCGGCAGCGTCCACTGCTGGTTCGTCTGGGCGTTGCAGGTCCAGACGATGACCTTGGAGCTGTTGGCCGTGGCCTGGCCGGACACGTCGAGGCACAGCGAGGTCGCGGTGTGGATCACCGCGCCATTGGCGTTGCGGACCCAGCGCTGGTTCGCCGTCCCGTCGCAGAGGACGCTGACGGCCCGGGCCCCGGAGCTGGCGGTCTCCGGCTGGATGCACCGCGCGCCGTCGAACGCGCGCAGCTCGCCTTCGGGCGTGAAGAGGAACCGCTGGTTCGCCTGACCATTGCAGTCGTAGATGTGCAGCTCCTGCCCCGGCGTCTGGCTGTTCTGCGCCACGTCGAGGCAGCGGCCGGACTGCGCGCCAATGAGCCGGCTGCCGGAGACGACCGCGGCGGCCTGCGTCTGGAGCTCGGGGCCTTCCTCCTGCCTGCCTTCACAACCCACAGCGGCGACCAGGAATGCTCCTGCCACCAGGTGACGCACGCGCATCAAGACGCTCCTTTGCATTCCTCCTTTTTCAGGAAGTTCCTGGAAAGCCTCAAGTGAACTCTCCAGGGCGCATGCGCGTCTGTTGGGCGTCTATCAACAGGGACCCGGGTTCAATTCCGTTCGCGCGCTACTTCTTCGCGCCCTTGCCCTTGAACAGCTTCTGGCCGGCGGTGAAGAGCACCACCAGCACCAGGCCCGCGCCCAGGCCCACCGCGGCGTTGAGCAGCATGGGGGCCAGGCCGCCCAGGATGTTGCCCACGCCCGGGACGCGCCCGGCCCACGCGGTGAAGGACTCCTCCGCGTGGTGCAGGCTGGAGACGCCGTGCACCAGGATGCCGCCGCCCACCAGGAACATGGCCGCCGTTCCCGCGACGGAGAGGAACTTCATCAGCCACGGCGCCGCGCGGAGGATGCCCGCGCCCAGGCCGCGCGCGAAGCCGCTGCCCTTGCGGCTGAGGTACAGGCCCGCGTCGTCCAGCTTCACGATGCCCGCCACCAGCCCGTACACGCCCACGGTCATGATGAGCGCGATGCCCACCATCACCGTGACGCGGGTGGCGAAGTCCACCGCCGCCACCGTGCCCAGCGTGATGGCGATGATTTCGGCGGAGAGGATGAAGTCCGTGCGCACCGCGCCCTTGATCTTGTCCTTCTCCAGGGCCACCCGGTCCACGTTCGGGTCCTCCAGCGCCTGGCGCAGCTCCGCGTGGTGCGCCTCGTCCTCTTCCTTGCTGTGCAGGAACTTGTGCGCGAGCTTTTCGAAGCCCTCGAAGCACAGGAAGGCGCCGCCCACCATCAGGAGCGGCGTCACCAGCCAGGGGGCCAGCGCGCTGATGGCCAGCGCCGCCGGCACCAGGATGGCCTTGTTGACCAGCGAGCCCTTCGCCACCGCCCACACCACGGGCAGCTCGCGGTCCGCGTTCACGCCTGTCACCTGCTGGGCGTTGAGCGCCAGGTCGTCGCCCAGCACGCCCGCGGTCTTCTTCGCCGCCACCTTGGTCAGGATGGAGACGTCATCCAGGATGGTGGCGATGTCGTCGATGAGCGCAATCAGGCTGCTGCCTGCCATGGATGTCTTCCGGGCTGGGGGGTGGGGACGTCACCCTGCTGCCAGCGCGAATTAGCACACCGGAGACTCCAGGGCACGGCCCGGCGCTCACACGCGCGGTGCGCCCTTGCGCGCGGCGTCCACGCTCCAGATGCCGGAGCCGTGCGCGGAGATATAGAAGAAGACAAAGCAGTAGAGCGCCGCGAGCTCGCCCTGGTTCTTGAGTGGGTTGAGGTTGCCCCCGTTGGGGATGACGTGCCCCAGGAAGAAGGCGACGGCCATGGTGCCGCTGGAGATGAAGGCCGCGGGGCCGGCGAACAGCCCGAGCGCCACGAGCAGCCCGCCCAGGAACTCGATGCCTCCCGCGCCGTAGACGATGAACGGCGGCGCTCCGGCGGGCATCCCGCCGAACATGCCGAAGACCTTCTGCATGCCGTGCAGCATGAACATCAGCCCCGCGGCGATACGGAGCAGGGCGTAGATGCGGTCAGCGTGGGGGCGCAGGAAACCCATGGCGTTCTCCGGGCATGCGCCCGGGGGATGGGGGAGGTCCCGGTACGCGCCGGCGCACCATAACAGCGGGCCTATGCCCCCGCCGCACAACCGGCGACGCCCAGCTGCGCGCGCGCCGCGTCGATGGTCTCCAGCAACGCGATGCTGTGTTGGAGCGGATGCAGCGGGGACTCGGTGCGTCCTTCGGCGATGTGCCACGCGACCGCGGCGGCCTGCCACGCGAGGCCCTCGCTGCCGTGGATGCCGGACGGGTCGCTCCAGTGCAGTTGCTGGCCCGACCGGGCGGCCTTCAGCGTGAAGCGGGTGGGGGTGAAGAAGCGTGACTCCAATTGGAGGCGCGCGTGTGTCCCCGCGATGACGGCCTCCTGGGGCGTCTCCGCGAAGAGGGTGGTGTGCAGGAGCGCCTGGGCGCCCGTGGGGTAGGTGAGGACGAGCGCCGCCTGTCCGTCCACGCCCGTCTGGGTGAGGGAGCCCGTGGCGTGCACGTGCGCGAGCGGACCGAGCACGAAGTGCGCGAGCCAGATGGGATAGATGCCGATGTCGAGCAGCGCGCCGCCGCCGAGCGCGGGGTTGAAGACGCGGCCTTCCGGGTCGAAGTCGAAGCGGCCCCCGAAGTCCGCCATCACCAGCCGGACGTCTCCGAGCACGCCGTCATGGAGCAGCCGCTCGATGACCAGCGACTGCGGAAGGAAGCGCGACCACAGGGCCTCCATGGCGAAGACGCCCGCGGCGCGAGCGGCCCGCTCGATGTCCCGGGCCTCGGCGGCGTCGAGCGCGAGCGGCTTCTCCACGAGCACGTGCTTGCCCGCGGCGATGGCGAGCAGGGCCTGGTGCTTGTGCAGGCTGTGGGGAGAGGCCACGTAGACGATGTCGACGTTTGGATCCGCCACCAGCTGCTCGTAGGACGCGTGGACGTGCGGGATGCCGTACTGGGACGCGAAGCGATGGGCGCGCTCGGGGTCGCGCGAGGCGACGGCGTGGACGCGCTGGCCGGTGTGCCGGTGCAGCGCCCAGACGAAGCCTCCGGCGATGCGCCCGGGAGCAATCACGCCCCAGCGCAGCGTGGGCCCTCCGCGCAGGGGAAGGGCTTCGACGGAGGGGAGGGTGCTCGGGAAGTCGCTCACGGCACCAAGTCTAGTCACACCCGCCGGCGCAGGGGCTCCCGGGCGGAGAGCCACGGCCTGGGAATGGAGGCGTGCCCCGCGCTCAGCGCGACGATTCCCCCCACCATGGCGCAGGTGGTGTCCCGGTCTCCGAAGCCGGCCACCGTGCACCAGAGGGCCTCCTCGAACGAATCCAGGTGCCTTGCCGCGCACCATATGGAGAAGGGCACGGTGTCCTCGGAGATGACCTTCTGCCCGCTGCCCAGGGTGCGAGCCGCCGAGGAGGGGCTGGCCTCCAGCGGCCACGCGCGGGCCTTCTCCAGCACCTGCCGCGTGGTCCCGGCGGGCGTGCAATCCAGCACCGTGTCGAAGAGCTCCAGCGCGGTGCCGTGGGTCCGCTGCCAGTCGCACGCCCACGCGGCGGCGACCGCGATGGCGATGGCCCCCGCCTGTCCCTCCGGGTGCAGGTGCGTCACCTCCGCCGACGCGCGCGCCTCCGCCACCACCCGGCTCAGGTCTCCGGCGAAGTACGCGCCCAGGGGCGCCACGCGCATGGCGGCTCCGTTGCCCATGGAGCCCTGGCCCTCGAAGACCTCCGCGGACACCTCACGCCAGGGCAGCCCCAGTCCCAGCTTCCACAGGATGTCGTGCGCGGTCCCGCCATAGCCGCGGTTCTTGTCCTTGCGGTAGCGCTTCGCGAAGAGGTCCGCGAGCGCGTCCTGTTCGACGTGGCCATGGTCTTCCAGCACCTGGACCAGCGACAGCGTCATCTCCGTGTCGTCGGTGTAGGCCCAGGGCGCTTTCGGCAGGATGCGCTCCTCCACCCACGGCTGCACCAGCTCGTGCGGGCCGAAGAACCGCTCGCCAAAGGCGTCTCCCACGGACACGCCGTCCAGCGAAACGAGCGCGCGGGCCATCCGCTCTGAAGTCATGGCTCCATCACCTCGCGCTCACATGCGCCAGAAGCGGCGCACCTGGACGTCCGTGCGTTCCTGCTCCGCGAAGCGGACGAGGAGCGGTTCGGACATGGCTTCCGGCACGCGCAATTGTGCAAGCATCGCGCGGACCTCGAACTTGCGCGTGAGGCCGAGCAGGGCCTCGCGCTCGGGCAGGGTGAGGCCGGGGTGCCAGCAGTCCGCGATGAGCACCACGCGGCGCTCCGTGCCCCGGTTCCAGGTCTCGTGCTCGAAGGAGTCGTGGAAGGTGAGCACTCGGCCCGGCTGCCAGTGCCGGCGCTCCGTGCCCACGCGGATGCCGCAGCCCTCCGGCACCTTGAGCCCCAGGTGCAGCCGCATCCGGAAGCCGTCCCACGAACAGTGCGGCGTCAGCGTGGTGCCGGGCGCGTGCGAGGAGAAGAGCACGTCCGCCAGCGGGAAGTCGGTGCACTCGCCGTCCAGCGACCGCACCGCCGCGGCCGTCTCCTCCATGGCGAGCTGGGGCCAGAAGAGGCGGTCGGTGCGCTCACCGCCGAAATAGATGGGGTGCACGGACCAGCGGCCGGTGCCGACGATGCCGGAGTCGTAGTGCAGCAGGTCCGCGTTCTCCAGCCGCTCCAGGTCGCGCGTCACCGCGTCCAGACAGCCCTCCAGCGCCTTCGCGGCCGGGGGCGGCGGGTCGCGCCACGGCTGCTCGTCCAGGCCGGGGAACGGGGGGAAGA
>NZ_RAWL01001204.1:0-427 GCF_003668885.1 Corallococcus sp. AB049A
GAGCGAGGATGCGCTCGAGGTGCGTTGCCTTGATCTCGCCGCTCTTGATCGGGTCTCCGGCGCCGGCCAGCACATCAAAGTCTTGCGACACGTGGGTGAGACAAGCGTCGAGCAGGGCTGCGTCGAGCCGATCAATCTGATTGCACACATTGGCCAGCGTGGCGGGGGGCGATTGATCGGTGAGCAGGAACGCGGCGTCGCCGTATTGCTGACAGAGATCGATCAGCAGCACACGCTTGCCGTGGCGGGCGCTGAGCACGTGGGCGAAGTTGGCTGCGATGAATGTCGTGCCACTGCCGCCTCGGCACGAAAGGAACGACACCACCTGCCCGTCATTGTGCGAGCTGGAGAGTGCGTGGCTGGTGCAACGCTGCACTTCGTCGCGAAACTCCTGCGCTTCAGGCGGCCACGGCAGCACGCATTGCAC
>NZ_RAWL01001205.1:0-427 GCF_003668885.1 Corallococcus sp. AB049A
CTCGCTCCCGGTGACCGTCCTCCGGCGTGGCGGCTCGTCGGTCCGCCGACGGTCCCGACGGTCGGCGCCGACGCCGGCGCCCGCCTGGCACCCGCACTCGCCGCGCACGGCATCGATGTGGTGGTCGAGCCGCCGGACCGAGCCGACCGGCCCGACCCCGGCCAGGGCCCGTCGACCGAGGGTGCTCGACCCGTCACCCTCGGCTGGGAAGCGCACATGGTGCCGCTCCGCCCCGCCCACGCCGATCGCCATGCCGTGCGCGACGCCTTGGCCGGCGCCTCCGGCCGGCAGTTCCGGTGGGCGATCGTCGACCACGTCGATCCCGGCTGGAGCGGCGACGGTGGTCCGGCCGCACTGCTGGCGGCGGCGACGGCGGCGCTCGGGCCGTCGACGGGGTACCTGGGTGGCGTCGCCTGGGCCGACAACC
>NZ_RAWL01001206.1:0-426 GCF_003668885.1 Corallococcus sp. AB049A
AAATCGATGGGCTTCATACGAGGCTCGTTTCGAAAGCCGTTGACATGGTTGTCAAAGCCTTGCTCGCCGACGAGCTTACACCCCTTGTCCCAGTCCGCCCCTGCGAACACCAGTTCTCGGCAGAGTTCCGTTTTCCCCTGCTTCGCCGCTTCATGGAGGACGCTGTAGCCGGCATAGTTGTTGTAGGCCCAGCCCTCGTCTCCGTCGATGTTGAACGTTCGGTTCCGACTGACCAGTTCTTCGTTGGGATCCACCTGCTCCAGCAGACGTTTGGCGTCGCCGGCCTCAACGAGGGCCACAATGTTGAGCACGCGGTCTTGCTCCTCCTTCGTCTCCTCCGCCTTTTCCGCGGCCTGCTCTTCCGCTTCGGCATCCCAATACCGATCCTCGTGGTAGTAATCGCGGGTCGCATAAGGGGTTTCCCCC
>NZ_RAWL01001207.1:0-426 GCF_003668885.1 Corallococcus sp. AB049A
GTCGTCAATCTCTTTTCTCGTTTCTTCAGAACAATTTATATTTCCTTCATCACCCATATATCTTGATCCATTTTCTTGAAATTTAACCATTCCAAATTCATCAGCCATACCATATCGCGTTATCATAGATCTTGCAGTGTCTGTCGCCTTTTCTATATCATTTGCTGCACCTGTTGATACTTCGTTAAATATAACTTCTTCTGCTGCACGACCTCCACATAGAGTTCTTATGTGATTTAACAAGTCATCTCTTGTGTACAAATTTTTTTCATCCTTTGGAACTTGCATTGTGTATCCAAGTGCCCCAGATGTTCTTGGTATTATCGTAATTTTTTCCACTGGCTCTGAATGACTTTGTAGTGCTGATACAAGAGCGTGACCAATTTCGTGATAAGCCACTCTCTTCTTCTCTTCTGGAGATAAAAT
>NZ_RAWL01001208.1:0-426 GCF_003668885.1 Corallococcus sp. AB049A
CTATTATAGCATCCATTGGCATCACCTTTGCATAAAGTGGGAACACTACAAAATAATTTGAAATCATTGCAAGTGTAGTCATAGCAAGAACTCCAATTGTAAGTGAAAAAATTGCCCCTTTATAAGTTTTATGTCTTTTATAAAGAAAGCTTGATACAAAAGCAAAAGTTGCAGAAATTATAAAATTTGAAAGTTCTCCAATTCCCGCTGTCATAGTCCCCTTAAAAACAAGTGCCAAAATATTTTTTAATGCTGCTATTATAATTCCAAAAACTGGTCCCATAGTAAAAGCACCAATAAGAACTGGAAGATCTGATATATCTAGTTTCATAAAAGGTGGTGCCACAAAAGTAAGCGGCAACTGAAAATACATAAGCACAAAACCAATCACAGATAGCATTCCAATTTTTGTCATGTCTTTTGTTC
>NZ_RAWL01001209.1:0-426 GCF_003668885.1 Corallococcus sp. AB049A
CACCTGCGTGGCCGGCAGATGGCGTTGTCCGACGCCGACTGCGCACTCACCGGCCAGCGCATCGTGCAGGAGATCCTGCTGGCGGCCGAGCGCACGCGCCAGAACGGCGGGCCAGAGCAGTACGTGGGCGACCGGGTGATGGAGGGGCTGGTGATGGCCGATCTGGCGCTGACCGCCTTCATTCACGAGCGGATGCGACCCAAGGACTGAGCGCGCTTATCGCGCGGACCTTTCTGCCTGTGTGTAGGGTGACGAATGAAGAAGCTCGGCCTGGCCGCTGCGGTGATATGCATCGCGGTGATCGGCGCGATGTGGGTGGATTGGCCCGAGCCTGCGGGCGATCAGGTGTGGGCCTACCAAAAGCTGCAGCCGGCCGATTACCGCCTGCTGCACAGTGATGCGCGCGGCTTCGTGACCGCGAAGGCC
>NZ_RAWL01001210.1:0-426 GCF_003668885.1 Corallococcus sp. AB049A
ATCAATGGCACCGCGAAACTCCACCGAACCGTCCGGGACAAGACGGCGAGCCAAGACCTTGAGGGGATTCTCGTCTGGGCCGCCGCCCCAGATATGAAGGACGGTATTAGGCCGCTCATCATGGACCCGACTGAAGGCACGGATGAGTTCACCGATCCCATATTTGGAGTGGAGAGCCTTGATAGTCCCGATGCACACCACCCCGTCACCGTCGTTCGCATCACGCCGCCTGTCAGGGGGCGTGAGTATTTCCGTATCAACGCCGAAGGGGGTAATGGATATGGGTTTGTTCACCAAGTCACGCGTGACACGCGCCATGCAGTGGCTTGTCGATGCGATCCGAGTAGCTGAGACCAAGTTGGATCGGACCATGTGACGCATGAGGGGATTTGCCCGGGGGGAATCGTAAACGTCACTTCCCCACAC
>NZ_RAWL01001211.1:0-426 GCF_003668885.1 Corallococcus sp. AB049A
GCATCCATGCCGCGGACACCCCCGCAACCGGACCCACCCCGCCTTCGACAGATTTCCGCGATCTGTGGATGGATCCACGCCATGCGTGGATGAATCTCTGTCAGATATCGAAATCAATCCGGGGTCAGATCCGTTTTCCAACGGGAAACGGATCTGACCCCATGACCCCATGTCGCTCCAGGATCAATCCAACCGTCACCGGGAAACTGTCAATGGCGCCATCGAGCCCCCATGGAAGGGTTTACGGCGTGTCCTGCCAGTCCACACCGCACCGCCAAACCCAGACAACCCAGAGCCGCTTTGGCTTTGGCTCTTGCCGGCCAGCGGCCGGCACTACCCGCAGGTGCAGGGCGCAGCCCTGCCGCCCCCCTCCCTGCGCACGAAAACGATTTCACTGATTTCAGCAAACCGTCATCCCTACGCCTG
>NZ_RAWL01001212.1:0-425 GCF_003668885.1 Corallococcus sp. AB049A
GAGCCAACATCGCATGCGAGCCTTGTTGCACCGGGAATTTCTGGAAACCATCGGCACCGCGCTCTCCGATGCGGGCGGCTTTGCACTTGCGTGCGCCTTGCCGCTGGCCCTGACCGTCGGCCCGCTCGCCGACCTCTTTCTGGCCAATGAAAAGCACTCGCCGTGGTTGGTCGTGGGCGCCCTTTTCACGGGTGCGACCATGTTCCTGGTCATGGCGTCTTTCGCGACCCCTATGCAGACGCGCGCGGGCAGTCTGGTGCGACGCCTCATCATGCTTGCGGGGTTGGCCATCGTGTGCGGCTACATCGGCCTTGCGCGCCATGCACCCAAGCCGAACACACTGAGCGAGATGGTCCAGTCGATTTTTGTCATGGGCGTGTTCGGCATGTTCCTGCTTGCCGTTGTCAGCTACTACATCCTGCGTG
>NZ_RAWL01000122.1:0-20857 GCF_003668885.1 Corallococcus sp. AB049A
GTGGTGCGGGCGGCGGGTTTCAGCCCTCGCGGGTAGGGGCTCGGGTGGTGTAAGGAGCGCGCCATGCCTCGCTATTTCGAAGGGGATTTCCTCCCCCCCCAGGGCCGGTTCGCCATCTGCGTGTCCCGGTTCAACAGCTTCATCACGGAGGCGCTCCTGTCGGGCGCCGTGGACACGCTGGTGCGCCATGGCGTCAAGGACGACGCCATCGACGTGTACCGCTGCCCCGGCACCTATGAGCTTCCGGGCGTCACCCGCCGCGTGTCGGAGAGCGGCCAGTACGCGGGCATCATCGTCCTGGGCGCGGTGATTCGCGGCGGCACCCCCCACTTCGACTACGTGGCGGGCGAGTGCGCCAAGGGCATTGGTTCGGTGGCGTTCAGCGCGGCGGCGGGCCCCAAGCCGGCCTCGGTGACGTTCGGCGTCCTCACGTGCGATACCGTGGAGCAGGCCATTGACCGCGCGGGCGTGAAGGCGGGCAACAAGGGCGCGGAGGCCGCGCTGGCCTGCATCGAGATGGTCAACCTCTTCGCTCGCATGCCGGGCGCGGAGCGGAAGGGATAACCGCGATGGGCGCGCGCAGAACGGCACGGGAGCGGGCGCTGCAGGCGCTCTATCAATTGGAGATGACCCAGGGCGCCACCACGCGGGAGGCCCTGGACTCGGCATGGGCCGCCTCCGCGGAGGACGGCAAGCCGGAGCCGGACGCGGTGAAGTTCGCCAAGGAGCTCGTGGAGGGCGTGGAGGCCCACCGCGAGGAGATTGACGCGCTCATCGAACGCCACAGCCACAACTGGCGCCTGGACCGCATGTCCCGCATCGACCGGAACGTGCTCCGCCTGGGCATCTTCGAGCTGAAGTACCGCCCGGACATCCCCCGCAAGGTGACCATCAACGAGGCGGTGGAGCTGGGGAAGAACTTCGGCAACGAGGAGTCGAGCGCCTTCGTCAACGGCCTCCTGGACCGCGTCGCGGTGGCGCTCGGGAAGCCGTGAGCCAGACGCAGACCCTGGACGTGGGCCTGGAGGGCCTGGACGCGCTGAGTGGGGTGGACGCCCTCTGCCTCTTCGTGGCCGAGGACGACCGCCCCCTGCCGTCCTCCGCCGGCTACGTGGACTGGCGGCTGTGCGGCGCCCTGTCGCGCGTGCTCCAGGGTGGCTTCTTCACCGGCGTGAAGGACGACTGGCTCCTGCTGCCGTCGGACGGGAAGCTGACCGTGCCGCGCATCTTCGTGGTGGGGCTGGGCTCCCGGAAGCGCCTGGACGCGGCCGCGCTGGGCGAGGCGCTGGCGGGCGCGGCGAAGGTCCTGAGCCGCGCGAAGGTGGAGTCGGTGGCCTTGGAGGTCCCGCAGGGGTCCTCCTTGAGTGACTCCTCCCGGGCAGAGGCCTACCAGCGGCAGTTCCTGCCCGCGTTCAAGGGGGGACGGGTGTCCCTCCTCGCGGACAAGGGGCTTGTCGGGTCGCTGTCATCCAGGAAGGGCTGACGCACAGCGTCCGGGTGGGGGTTCTGCTAGCATCTGGCCCTTGAGGCGCGCGCGATGAAGTTCAAGGTGTTGATCGTCGAGGACTCCAAGGTGTCGCGCGAGCACATCGCCGCGACCGTGGAGGCCGTGGATGGCGTGGAGGCTATTGCCACCTCCAGCGGCTTCGAGGCGCTGAAGCTGCTGCCGCGCCAGCGCTTCGACCTCATCATCACCGACATCAACATGCCCGACATCAACGGGCTGGAGCTCATCAACTTCGTCAAGAAGAACCCCAACTACCGGGACGTGCCGCTCATCATCATCACCACCGAGGGGCGTGAACAGGACCGCTCCAGGGGGATGGCGCTGGGCGCCGCGGGCTACCTGGTGAAGCCGTTCCAGCCGGAGGACCTGGAGGCGCTCCTGCGGCGCTTCCTGAAGCCGCTGTGACGCCCGGAGGCAAGGCGCTGGCGGAGTTCGTCGCCGAGGCCACCGAAATCCTCGATGCGCTGGGGCGCGACCTCCTGGCCCTGGACGAGGCGCGCGGCCAGGAGGCGGACCCGGAGCACATCAACGGCATCTTCCGCGCGGCGCACTCGCTCAAGGGCCTGTCCGGCCTCTTCGGCCAGGAGCGCATCAGCCAGCTGGCGCACGCGGCGGAGGACCTGCTGGACCGCCTGCGCCTGGGCCGGCTGACGCTGGACGACAAGGTCCTGGACACGCTGGTGGACGCGCTGGACACGTTCCAGGCCCTGCTCGGAGAGGCATCCCGGAGCGAGGAGGGCCAGGAGCTCACCCAGCGCACCCGCGCCATGGAGGACCGCATGGCGCGGCTGGGGTCGCCCCCGCCCGCCGTGGAAGAGGATCCGCTGGAGCGGCTGGAGCTGGACGGGACGGTGCGCGCCGTCTTCACCGAGTACGAGGAGCACCGGCTGCGCGAGAACGTGCGGCGCGGCGTGTCCCTGTGGCGGGTGCGCGCGGCGTTCGACCTCACGGATTTCGACCAGGGACTCGCGGACCTGAACGCGCGCCTCAAGCCCCTGGGCGAGGTCATCAGCACGCTGCCCTCGTCGCGGCCGGGCGGCGCCAACGGCATCGCGTTCGACCTCATCTTCGGCGCGAAGGTGGACGCGCGGGCGCTGGAGGCCGGCCTCAAGGGCACGCCCGCGGAGCTGGCGCCGCTGTCCGTCCGGCCGCCGCTCGAGGCCACCGACACCGAGGTGCTGCCGCCGCTGGGGGCTGACGAAGAGGAGGAGGGCGACGACGAGGGGCTGGTGGAGACCACGAGCCTCGCGACCGTGTCCTCGCCCCCCTTGGGAAGCCCTCCGCGCATGCGGGCGGTGACGCCTCCGGCCACGGTGGTGGGGCTTCAGGCCGCCGCGTCCGCGCCCATCCCCGCGGGCCGTCCCAAGGCGGAAGAGACGTCCATGCGCTCGCTCACGCAGACAGTGCGCGTGGACATTGGCCGGCTGGACGGGCTCATCAACATGGTGGGCGAGCTGTTGCTCATCAAGGCCAACCTCCAGCGGCTGGCGGAGACGTCGGGGCAGGACGGCACCGTCGCGCTGTCCAAGCTCTTCGGCCAGGAGCTGTCTCGGGAGACCCGGCAGCTGGAGCGCAAGCTGGAGGCGCTGCAGGAGGGGCTGCTCGAAGCGCGCATGGTCCCGGTGGGCCAGGTCTTCGACAAGCTGGCGCGGCTGGTGCGCAAGATTGCCCGCGAGGCCGGGAAGGAGATCGACTTCGTCAGCTCCGGCGGCGAGGTGGAGCTGGACAAGCTCATCGTGGAAGAGCTCAGCGATCCGCTGATGCACCTCATCCGCAACGCCATCGACCATGGCGCGGAAGGGCCGGAGTCGCGGCTGTCCGCGGGCAAGCCCCGGCGCGCGGTGGTGCGGCTGCGCGCGGAGCAGAAGGGCAATCACGTCGTCATCAGCGTGTCCGACGACGGCTCGGGCATCGACGAGGTGCGCGTGCGCGAGGTGGCGCTGGCGCGGGGGCTCGTCACTCCGCCGCAGGTGAGTGAGATGACGCGGCGGGAGCTGCTCAACCTCATCTTCCTGCCGGGCTTCTCCACCCGCTCCAGCGTCAGCGCGCTGTCCGGGCGGGGCGTGGGCCTGGACGTGGTGAAGAACAACCTGGGCAACCTCTCCGGCATCATCGACGTGTGGAGCGAGCGCGGGAAGGGCACGGCCTTCCACCTGACGCTGCCGGTGACGCTGGCCATCGTGCGCGCGCTGGTGGTGGGCGTGAGCGGCCGCACCTACGCGGTGCCGCTCAACAGCGTGCTGGAGATCCTCTCCGTGCAGCCGCGCGACATCCGCACCGTGGAGCGCCGCGAGGTGCTGGATCTGCGCGGCCAGACGCTGCCCTTTTTGCGGCTGAGCCGGCTGTTCCACCTGCCGGAGCGCGAGGTGAACCGCCACTTCGTCGTCGTGGTGGGCCTGGCGCAGCAGCGGCTGGGCATCGCGGTGGATGAGCTCTTCGGCCAGCAGGACATCGTCACCAAGCCCCTGGGCGGCCGGCTGAGCGGGGTGAAGGGCATCTCCGGCGCCACCGACCTGGGCAACCGCCGCACCGTCCTGGTGCTGGATGTCGCGGAACTCCTGGAAGAGGGCATCGCGCAGGAGCGGCGCCGCGCTTGAGGCGTCCGCGCCGGGGGCTGCTATCCTCCGGCGCGTGTCCCGTTTCGAAGCCCTGCTCGACGCGTTCTTCTACCGCCCGGACGAGGACGTCAGCGGCCTCCTGGACTTCGCGGCGGGCAGTGACGGCCTGGCGCAGCCGCTCCTGGAGGAGGAGCCCGTCGAGTACCTGGCCTTCCGCCTGGAGTCGGAGTGCTACGCGGTGCCCATCCTCGCGGTGCGGGAGATCTGCAAGGTGCCGCTGCTCACGGAGATTCCGCGCGCGGAGCCGCAGCTGTTGGGCGTGATGAACCTGCGCGGGGAGCTGTTGCCCGTCTACGACGTGAAGCTGCGGCTGCGGCTGGCGGACGCGCCGCCGGTGGTGGCGGGGCCGGACGCGGGCCTGCCGCCCCGGGCCGCGCGCATCCTGGTGCTCAAGACGGAGGACGGGCCCGCGGGCGTGTGGGTGGACTCGGTGGCGGGGGTGGTGCGGCTCAAGCCGTCCATGGTGGAGCTGTCGCCCGCGGGGCTGCGAGGAGACCGCGACTGCGTGGCGGGGCTGGGGCGCAAGGGCTCGCAGCTCTACATCCTGTTGGATCCGGAGCAGGCGCTCGCCCCATGACGGACCCCGTGAACCTGCTGGCCCGCCGCCCGCGCGGCGACGTGACGCGCGAGCCAACCGCGGCCGACGCGGAGGTGCAGCTGTGCGCCTTCTTCGTGGGCAACGAGGAGTACGTGCTGGACATCATGCGCGTGGAGGAGATCCTCCCGCCCCAGCGCGTGATTCCCATCCCGCATGCGCCCGCCTTCGTGGAGGGCGTGCTGCACCTGCGCGGCGCGATGCTCCCCGTCATCGACCTGCACCGGCGCCTCTTGAACCAGCCCTTGCAGGAGACGCGGCGCACGCGGCTGCTCGTGTGCCGGCTGGGCACGCGGCGCGTGGTGGCCCGGGTGGACCGCGTGGCGGAGGTGCTGCGCGTGCGGCGCGGCGACATCAAGCCCGCGCCGGCGCTCATGTCCGGAGGCCGCACGCCGTTCGTGGTGGGCGTGTGCGGACCGCCGGAGCGGCTGCGGCTGCTCCTGGACCTGAAGGCGCTCTTGCGCGCGGAGCTGGAGCGCGACGCCCGTCCGCCGTCCTCGGGATGAGCGCGCCGCTTTCGTCGTGCGACCCGGGGATTTAGGGAAGGACGACATGCGAGACCTGAGCGGGCATCGGAAGTCGCTGGGTTGGCTCTACATGTTCGTGCACCTGCTGGTGCTGCTGGGCGCGGGAGGGCTGGCGTATGCCACCTGGCTGGTGGCGCTCGTCGTCGCCCACGGGCACTCCACGCCGCCCGTGACGGTGGCGGAGAACCCGGCGGTCCTGGGGATGTCGGTGTTCGTGCTGGTGCTCCTCGCGATGGCCATCGCGGGGCTCTCCCTGGGCGTGGCGCTGATTCGCGGCAGGCCCGTGTCCAAGGGCCTGGCGACGCTGCTCGCCATCCTCGCGCTGCCCAACTTCCCGCTGGGCACGGTGCTGGGCATCTATTCCTTCTGGTACTTCGGCCAGGAGGGCTGGGACGCGGACCTCCAGGAGGCCTGAGCGAGCCCTCGTGTCGCGAAGGGTGCGGAGGTGAACGTTTCCATCCGCCGCCGGGCTGCCCTCCCGTGCTGGGAGCAACCTCGTGGGACGCGACTCCCCCGGCGGCTTCAAGCAGGATGGGGACAACCCGAGGCACGCGAGCCCAACGGAGGACGGCGATGAGCGACACGGTGCGGTCCCCCGCGGGGCAGGAGGAGGCTCGGTACCGGGCGCTGCAGGCGGTGGATCCGCGCGCGCCCGGAGCGCTGGAGACCTTCACCACCGGCCTGCATGACGAGAGCTGGCGCGTGCGCCACGCGGCGGCGGAGGGCCTGCGCCGCGTGCCGGACGCGCCGGGCGTCACCGCGCGGCTCATCTCCGTCCTGGGAGAGCGCGGAGAGACGGGCGCGCGCAACGCGGCGGCGGAGGCGCTGGCGGGCCTGGGGCCGGTGGCGATAGCGCCGCTGGTGCAGTTGCTGGAGCACGAGGATCCGGATCAGCGCAAGCTGGCCGCGGACATCCTGGGCCAGCTGGGCCGCCCGGAGGTGGAGGACGTGCTCCTGCGCGCGCTCTCCGACGAAGACCTCAACGTGCGCGTGGCCGCCGCGGAGGCCCTGGGGCACATGGGTGGAGACGCCGCGGCGCGGGCGTTGGAGGAGCTGCTGGACGCGCCCACGCTCCTGTTGCGGCTGGCCGCGCTGGAAGGGCTCGCGTCGCTCAAGCGCGCGCCGCCGTTGGCGCGGGTGATGGCGCTGGTGGAGGACTCTGGCCTGCAGCGCAGCGCCCTGCGGCTGTTGGGCCTCTATTCCCCGGGCGAGGCCACGGAGCGCATCTGCCGGGCCCTGGCGTCGCCGGTGCGCTCGGTGCGTGAGGCGGCGCTCGTCGCGCTGGGGACGCAGGCGTCGGGGCTGGGGCCGTACGAGCGCGGAGAGCTGGACGCGGTGGCGCGCTCGGTGCTGGCCGGCATCCCGGGCGTGACGGCGCACGTGGCGCAGGCCCTGGACGGAGACGACGTCCAGGTGCGGGCGGGCGCGCTGGTGGCCGCCGGGGCACTGGGAGAGGCGTCGCTCGCGGTGGCGGTGGCGGAGGTGGCGCGCGAGGACCGGTTGTTGCGCGAGGTGCTCTTCACGCTGGGCCAGCTGGGAGCGGAGGGGCGGCGCCTGCTGCTTGGGAGCATGGGCACGCTGTCCCTGCCCGCGCGCACGGTGGCGGCCGAGGCCCTGGTTCTGCTGGTGGACTCGACGTCGGTGCCGGAGCTGTGCGCGCTGCTGGAGTGGGCGGAGGACGACCTTCGCGCGGTGGTGGTGCGGGCGCTGGGGCGCACGCAGTCGCCGGAGGCCGTGGCTCCACTGGTGGCGCTGCTCGCCGACCTGTCGCTGTCGAGCATGGCGGCGCGGGCGCTGGAGCAGCTGACCGTGACCCATCCGCAGACGGCGCTGAACGCGCTGGAGGCAGCGGTGGAGCAGCGCACGACGCCCGCGGCGGTGGCGGCGCTGGGCCGGCTGGGCGGCGCGCGGGTGCTGCCCGTGCTGCGGCGGATTGCACGCGACGCGGACGCCTCCTGGCGCGCGGCGGCGGTGGAGGCGGCGGCCCGGGCGGACGGCGAGGCCGGCCTGGAGCTGGCGCGCGGCGCGCTGGCGGACGAGTCCCCCCGGGTGCGCATCGCCGCGGTGCGCTCCTTGGGACAGCAGGGCGGCAAGGAGGCCGCGGCGTTCCTGGGGCTCGCGCTGAAGGACGAGGACCGGGGCGTGCGCGTGGCCGCGGTGGAGGCCGTGGGCGCGGCCGGCGCGAAGGAGCGCTCGCCCGACCTGGAGTCACTGGTACGGCATGCCGACAGCGGGCTCGCGATGCTGGCGGTGCGCGCGCTGACGAACCTGGGCACGGTGGGCGCGGGCGTGCTGTGGGACGCGCTCAGCCATCATGACGCGGAGGTGGTGAAGGCAGCGCTGGCGGCGCTGGCGTCGGCGGAGGCCTCGGCGGATGGGGCGTCGCTGGCGGTGTCGCTGTTGGGCCATCCGCGCTGGGACGTGCGGGCAGCGGCGGCGCGTGTGCTGGGCGGCCTGGGGCGGCCGGAGTGCCTGCCCGCGCTCCAGCACGCGATGACGCTGGAGCAGGACGCGGTGGCGCAGGTGGCGCTGGCGGAAGCAGTCGTCCGGCTGTCGGGGCGTTGAGGGGAGGACCCGGATGCCACGCTTCGACGAGGGCCGCCCTGAGATGACGCTGGAGGAGTTCCGGCTGCTGCGCGACCACGTCTACGCGCACTGCGGAATCCTCATCCACGAGAACATGAAGTTCGTGATGGAGCGCCGGCTGTGGCCCCGCCTGGAGGCGCTGGGGATCCAGGACTTCGGCTCCTACCACCGCTACCTGCGCTACGACGCCCAGCGCAACGCGGAGCTGGAAGCGGCGGTGGAGTCCCTCACCACGCACGAGACCTACTTCTTCCGCGAGCCCGCGCAGCTCAGGGCCTTCTGCGAGGAGCTGCTCCCCATCCTGGAGAAGCGCAACGCGCACACGCGGCGGCTGCGGCTGTGGTCCGCGGGGTGTTCCTCCGGTGAAGAGGCGTACACGCTGGCCATGCTCCTGAAGGAGAGCGGCCGCTTCGACGACTGGGACGTGGAGGTGCTGGGCACGGACCTGTCGCGCCGCGTGCTGACCGTGGCCCGCCGCGCCGAGTACGGCCCCAGCGCCCTGCGCGCGACGCCGCCGGACCTGCTGGAGCGCTACTTCGTGCCCGTGGGCGTCAACCGCGTCCGCGTGCGCGACGACGTGAAGGCGTGGGTGAGCTTCGGCCACCACAACCTGTCGGACGTGGCGGGCAGCCAGCTGGTGCCGCGCTCGGACGTCGTCTTCTGCCGCAACGTGATGATCTACTTCGACCTGGCCGCGCGCCGCCGCGTGCTGGGCGTCATCCGCGACCGGCTCTGTCCCGGGGGCTACCTGCTCTTGGGCCACGCGGAGAACCTGCTCAGCCTGGGCGCGGACTTCGAACTGGTGCACCTGAAGGGCGACCTCGTCTACCGCCGGCCCGAGCTTCCGGGCGGGGAGGGCCGCTGATGGCACGCCCGCTCACGGTGCTCGTCATCGACGACTCGGCCACCAACCGCCGCACGCTCACCACCCTCCTGGAGTCCTCCGGGGAGGTGATGGTGCTGGACTGGGCCCAGGACGGCGAGGAGGGCCTGAAGAAGGTCCTGGACCTGAAGCCCGACGTGGTGACGCTGGACCTGGAGATGCCCCGGCTGGGTGGCCACACCTTCCTGCGCCTGCTCATGCGCGCGGCGCCCACGCCCGTCATCGTCATCTCCAGCTACGCGCACAAGTCGGACGTGTTCAAGGCGCTGGAGCTGGGCGCGTTCGACTTCATCGCCAAGCCTCCCCAGGGCACGCCCGCGGCGCTGGAGCAGCTGAAGCGCGAGCTCATCGACAAGGTGCTCGCCGCGCGCCACGTGAAGTCCGGCGGACGCCACGGGGCCGCGCCGCGCGCCTCCCTGCTGACGGGCGAGCTGCCGCAGGTCATCGCCGTGGGCGCGTCCACGGGCGGGCCTCCCGCGGTGCAGCGGCTGCTGGAGGGACTGGCCGCCGAGCCCACCGTCAGCGTGCTGGTGGGCCAGCACATGCCCTCGCAGTTCACCCGGGCCTTCGCGGAGCGGTTGGATCGCATTGGCCCCTTCACGGTGACGGAGGCATGCGAGGGCGACGTGGTGAAGGCGGGCCACGTCTACATCGCGCCGGGCGGGCGGCACCTGCTCCTGTCGGACCGCACCGGGCGCCTGGAGCTGCGCACGCCCTCGCCGGTGCCCGCGGACAAGTACGCACCGTCGGTGGACCGGCTCTTCGAGAGCGCGGCGGAGGTGCTGGGGCCTCGCGCGGTGGCGGTGGTGCTGACGGGCATGGGCGCGGACGGAGCGCAGGGCGTGCGCGCCGTGCGCCGCGAGGGCGGCGAGACCTGGGCCGAGTCCGAGGACACGGCGGTGGTGTACGGCATGCCCAAGGAGGCCATCGCCACCGGGGCGGTGAGCCGGGTGCTCGCGCTGGACCACATCGGCCCGGAGCTGGCCGCGCTGGTGCGCCGCCGCCGGCAGTCCGGCGGGCAGTGAATCGCTGGCTGCATGACAGCCGCCGCACAATCCCGGGCCGGGCGGCGCGCGGGTGCTAGGCTGAGGGGCATGTCGCAGCAGCCGATCCGTGCGCTGGTGGTGGATGACTCGCAGGCCATGCGCCGCAGCATCATGTACGCGCTCCAGCGCCTGGCGGACGTGGTCTGCATCGAGGCGCAGGACGGCGTGGAGGGGCTGAAGAAGCTCTCCACGCAGGGCCGCTTCGACCTGGTGATGACGGACATCAACATGCCGTTGATGGACGGGCTGAAGCTCATCCACCACATCCGCCAGACGCAAGAACACCGGGCGGTGCCCATCGTCGTCGTGACGACGGAGAGCGCGGCCGCGGACCGCGAGCGGGCCATGGCGCTGGGGGCCACGGCCTACCTGGTGAAGCCCGTGCAGGCCCGCGTGGTGCTGGACACCGTGAAGGAGCTGCTGAAGCTCGGCTGAGCTTCCGGCGGCATCCCAAGGGCACGCATGGAACCGGCGCTGGACGTCGAGGGCCTGGAGAAGACGTACGGCGCGGTACAGGCGGTGAAAGGCCTGTCCTTCCAGGTGGCGCCGGGCGAGGTGCTGGGCCTGGTGGGCCCCAACGGCGCGGGCAAGACGTCCACGCTCCGGTGCCTGGCCGGCATCCTCCCGCCGTCCTCCGGGCGCGTGCGCGTGGCGGGCTTCGACGTGGCCGAAGCACCGGTGGAGGCGAAGCGCCACCTGGCCTTCCTCCCGGACGAGCCGCGCTTCTTCGAGTACCTCACCGTCTGGGAGCACCTGAACTTCACCGCGCGCCTCTACGGCGTGGAGGACTGGGAGGAGCGGGGCCGCGCGCTCCTGGAGGAGATGGAGCTCACGGGCCGGGAGAAGTCACTGCCGGGCGAGCTGTCGCGGGGCATGAAGCAGAAGCTGTCCATCGCGTGCGGCTTCCTGCACCAGCCCCGGCTCATCCTCCTGGATGAACCACTGACGGGGTTGGATCCGCTGGGCATCCGCCGCATGAAGGCGTCCCTGCGCCGCCGCGCGGAGGAGGGCACGGCGCTGGTGCTGTCGTCGCACCTGCTGCCGCTGGTGGAGGAGCTGTGCCACCGGCTGCTCGTCATCGCCGGAGGGCGCGCGGTGGCGCTGGGTTCGCTGCCGGAGATCCGCGAGCAGATGGCGGGCGCGGCCGGGGACGGCGCCTCGCTGGAGGAGCTGTTCGTGCGCATCACCAGCGCGGCGTCGGAACAGGCGTGAGCTTTCCGGGCGCGGTGGCGTTCCTCTGGGTGAGGACGTGGCGCAACCGGGTGGTGCGCCAGGTGCAGCGGCTGAAGCGCCCGCGCTACCTGCTGGGCGCGCTGGTGGGGCTCGCGTACCTGTACTCGCTGGTGGGACGCAGCGTCTTCGTCCAGGGCACGGGCCGCGCGGTGTCCCCCAACGCGAGGCTGTTCGCGGAGTTCTCGCTGGAGATGTCGGTGCTGGGCACGCTGGTGACGGCGTGGGTGCTGGGCGCGGACCGGCCCGCGCTGACCTTCACGCAGACGGAGGTGCAGACCTTCTTCTCCGCGCCCGTCACGCGCAAGGCGCTCTTGCACTACAAGCTCCTGCGAGGCCTCCTGAGCGCGATGCTCGCGGCGCTGGCGGCGACGCTCTTCGTGGGGCGCTTCACCAGCCCGAGGCCAGAGCTCTTCTTCCTGGGCGCGTCGCTGGCCATGGGGACGCTGTACCTGCACGGCACCGCGGCGTCCTTCGTGCGCGCGTGGCTCGTGTCGCAGGGCCGCTGGGGCAGCGTGGTGCGCTGGGCGGTGGTGGCCGCGCTGTTCATCGCGGTGATGGGCACGCTCCTGTCCACGCTGCAAGAGCACCCGATGCCGGAGAACCTCTCCGCGCCCTTCGCCGTGCGCGAGTGGCTGCGTGAAGTGCTCAGCGCCCCTGGACCGCGCGCGGTGTTGTGGCCGGGCAGGGCGCTGGTGGCTCCAGCGATGGCACGAAGCTGGGAGGGCTTCCTGCGCTACCTGCCCGCGTCGCTGGCGCTGCTCGTGGCGCATTACGCGTGGGTGCTGGCGGTGGAGGTGCCCTTCGAGGACTCGGCGGTGGCCGGGGCGGAGGCGCGGACGCGGCGGCGGGAGCAGCGGGCCGCGCGCTCCGGCAGGCTGCGCGTGGGCCGGGTGCCCTTCGTGTTGAAGGCCCGGGGGCGTCCGGAGGTGGCGCTCCTGTGGAAGAACCTCATCGCGCGCAGGCGCATGGGCAGCGGGCTGGTGATGCTGCTGGCCTTCGGGGTGCTGGGCGCCGTGTTCGCGCTGGTGATGGGGGACACGCGGCTGTTCTCCAACAGCCGTGAGTTCCTGGGGCCCATGGCCCTGATGGTCGCGCTGGCCATGGCCGTGATTGGCCCGAGCGCGTTCCGCACCGACCTGCGCATGGACCTGCCGAAGCTGGAGCTGTTGCGTGCACTGCCGCTCACGGGCCGGCAGGTGGTGGGGGCGGAGCTGGCGGCCTCCGCGCTGACGCTGGGCGTGGCGCAGTGGGTGATGCTGCTCGTGGCGCTGGTGCTGGGCGTGGGCCGGGACGACGTGACGCTCGCGCCGTGGTCCACGCCGGTGGTGCTGGGCCTCATGCCCGTCCTGCCGGCGCTGGGGCTGGCGGGGCTGTTCGTTCAGAACGCGGCGGTGGTGCTGTTGCCTGCGTGGATTCCGGCGGACTCGGAGCGGGCGCGCGGCGTGGAGGCGCTGGGCCAGCGGCTGCTCACGCTGGTGGGCACGCTGGTGGTGACGTTCCTGGGACTGTTGCCCGCGGCGGTGGTGGCCCTCCTCGTGGGCTATCCGCTGTTCACTGTCATGGGCCGCTGGGCGGTTCCACTCGCGGGGCTGGCGGCGGCGGGGGCACTCTTCGCGGAGGTGGCGCTGGGCGTCGCCGTCCTGGGCCGCGCCTTCGAGCGGCTGGACGTGTCGGAAGAACAGTCGAACGAAGCGTGAAAGCGCGCACGAGGGGAGCACCGCCATGAAGGTCGGTTTCATCGGGTTGGGGAACATGGGCACGCCAATGGCGTCGAACCTGGCCGGCGCGGGCCATGAGCTCGTCCTCTGGAACCGCACCGCATCCAAGGCGGATCCGCTGAAGCAGCAGGGCGCGCGCGTGGCGAAGACGCCCGCCGAGGCCGCCCGCGACGCGGAGGTCGTCTTCTCCATGCTCGCGGATGACCACGCCGCGGAAGAGGCCGTGCTGGGCAGGGACGGCGTCCTCAGCGCCCTGCCGAAGAACGCCATCCACGTCTCCTCCAGCACCATCTCCGTCGCGCTGTCGGAGCGCCTGACGAAGGCGCACGCGGACGCGGGCCAGGGCTACGTCTCCGCCCCCGTCTTCGGCCGGCCCGAGGCCGCCGCGGGCAAGCAGCTCTGGGTCGTCGCCGCGGGCCCGAAGGCGCAGGTGGAGAAGGTGCGTCCGCTGCTCACGGCGCTGGGGCGCGGCCTCACGGAGCTGGGGGAGCGGCCCGCCGCCGCGAACACCGTGAAGCTGTCCGGCAACTTCCTCATCGCGTCGATGATGGAGGCCCTGTCGGAGTCCTTCGCGCTCGCGGAGAAGTGCGGCGTGGAGCGCGCCGCGTTCCTGGACGTCTTCAAGTCCGTCTTCGCCAAGGCGCCCATCTTCGAGAACTACGCGGGCGCCATCGCGAAGGGCCAGTACACGCCCGCGGGCTTCGCGCTGCGCCTGGGCCTCAAGGACGTGTCCCTGGCGCTGGAAGCGGGGAGGGCCGCCGAAGTGCCCCTCCCGCTGGCCAGCCTGCTGCGCGACCACTTCCTCACCGGCGTCGCCCAGGGCCGGGGTGACGAGGACTGGTCCGCGCTCGGCGCGCTCGCCCAGGAGCGCGCCGGCATCAAGAAGAAGCAGGGCTGAGCGGACTAGAACGTCGCGGAGCCCGGGACGCGCGGGTAGGGGATGGCGTCCCGGATGTTCTGCAGGCCGCACATGTAGACGATGAGCCGCTCGAACCCCAGGCCGAAGCCCGCGTGCGGCACCGTGCCGTAGCGGCGCAGGTCGCGGTACCACTGGTAGTGCGCGGGATCGAGGCCGAACTTCTTCATGCGCGCGTCCAGCACGTCCAGGCGCTCCTCGCGCTGGCTGCCGCCGATGATCTCCCCGATGCCCGGGGCGAGCACGTCCATCGCGGCCACGGTCTTCCCGTCCTCGTTGATGCGCATGTAGAAGGCCTTGATGGCCTCCGGGTAGTTCATCACGACGACAGGCCGGCCCACGTGCTCCTCGGTGAGGTAGCGCTCGTGCTCCGTCTGGAGGTCCTTGCCCCACTCCGGCGTGTACTCGAACTTCTTCTTCGCCTTCTGGAGGATGGAGACGGCCTCCGTGTAGTCGATGCGCTCGAAGCTGGAGCCGATGAACTTCTCCATCCGCTCCGTGACGCCCTTCTGCTGGCGCTCCTCGAAGAACTTCATGTCCGGCGCGCACTCGTCCAGCACGGCCTTGAACACGTACTTGAGGAACCGCTCCGCCAGCGCCGCGTCCTCGTTGAGGTCCGCGAAGGCGATCTCCGGTTCAATCATCCAGAACTCGGCCAGGTGGCGCGTGGTGTTGCTGTTCTCCGCGCGGAACGTGGGGCCGAACGTGTAGACCTTGGACATGGCCAGGCAGTACGCCTCCACGTTCAGCTGCCCGGACACGGTGAGGTAGGCCTCCTTGCCGAAGAAGTCCTTGCCCCAGTCAATCTTGCCGTCCTGGCCGCGCGGCGGGTTGTGCGCGTCCAGCGTGGACACGCGGAACATCTGCCCGGCGCCCTCCGCGTCGCTCGCGGTGATGATGGGCGTGTTCACCCAGCAGAAGCCCTCACCGTGGAAGAAGCGGTGCACCGCCTGCGCCGCCGCGTTGCGCACGCGGGTGATGGCCCCGAAGGTGTTGGTGCGCACGCGCAGGTGCGCCACTTCCCGCAGGAACTCCAGCGAGTGCTGCTTCGGCTGGATGGGGTAGGTGTCCGGGTCGTCCACCAGGCCCAGCACCTGCACTTCGTCCGCCTGGATTTCGAACGCCTGCCCCTTGCCCTGGGACTGCACCAGCGTGCCCCGGCAGACGACGGAGGCGCCCGCGGTGAGGTGCAGGACTTCCTTGTCGTAGTTGGGCAGCGAATTGGGCGCGACGACCTGGATGGGGTCGAAGACCGACCCGTCGCTCACGTTCACGAAGCTGATGCCCGCCTTGGAGTCGCGGCGCGTCCGCACCCAGCCGCGCACCTCCACCTTCGAGCCCGCTTCGACGGCCCCCGACAGGGCCTTCTTCACACTCACGACCTGCATGGTGCTCTCCCTCATGCTCCAGACCGGGAAGGCGAGTTAGTCGTGCCCGGGCCCGAGGGCAAGCACCGTCAGCGTCCCCCTCCTTCCCTCGGGCCGCCAGGTCAGGGACTCCGGGGTGCCAGCCGTCCAGGCTTCCGACGCGCCAAGACTTGTTGCCCGCGTGTCCTACCTCCCGCTAAGAGTCTGAAAAGCCATGGCGATGAACGAGCGTTACGAGCCGCAGTCGATTGAAGGAAAGTGGCAGACCCGTTGGGAGCAGGAGGGCCTCTTCCGGGCAGGCAGACGCCCGGATGCCCCCAAGAAGTACGTCCTGGAGATGCTGCCGTACCCCAGCGGTCAGATGCACATGGGGCACGTGCGCAACTACCTCATCGGGGACGTCTACGCGCGCTACTACCAGATGCGCGGCTTCGACGTGCTGCACCCCATGGGCTGGGACGCCTTCGGCCTGCCGGCGGAGAACGCGGCCATCAAGGACGGCGTCCACCCGGCCATCCGCACCCGCGAGAACATCGAGTCGTTCAAGGCGGAGATCAAGACGCTCGGCTACAGCTACGACTGGACGCGCGAGGTCAACACCAGCCAGCCGGAGTACTACCGCTGGAACCAGTGGTTCTTCCTCCAGATGCTCGAGCGCGGGCTCGTCTATCGCCGCTTCAGCAAGGTGAACTGGTGTACCGGCTGCCACACCGTCATCGCCAACGAGCAGGTGAAGGACGGCCGCTGCGAGCGCTGTGACTCCGAGGTGCAGGACAAGGAGATGCCCGAGTGGGCGTTCCGCATCACGAGGTACTCGCAGGACCTGCTCGACGCGCTCGACACGCTCAAGGAGTGGCCGGACCGCATCACCTCGGCCCAGCGCAACTGGATTGGCCGCTCGGACGGCGCGGAGGTGGACTTCCGCGTCCAGGGGCATGACGCCGCCCTGCGCGTCTTCACCACGCGCGTGGACACGCTCTTCGGCTGCACCTACGTGGTGCTCGCGCCGGACCACAAGCTCGTGGCCCAGGTGACGACGGCGGACCGCCGCGCGGACGTGGACGCGTTCGCCAAGAAGATGGCCGCGCAGAACAAGACGGAGCGGCTGGGCGAGGACGCGGAGAAGGAGGGCGTCTTCACCGGCGGCTACGCGCTCAACCCGGTGACGGGCCAGCCGGTGCCCATCTGGATCGCCAACTTCGTGGTGAGCGACTACGGCACCGGCGCGGTGATGAGCGTGCCGGCGCACGACGCGCGCGACTTCGCCTTCGCGCGCAAGTACTCGCTGCCCGTGCGCGTGGTCATCCAGCCCGCGTCCGGCGACAAGCTCGGCGCCGGTGAGACGCTCGAGTCGGCGTACACGGAGGACGGCGTCCTCGTGGACTCCGGGGACTTCAGCGGCATGCCTTCGGCCGAAGCGCGCGTGAAGCTCGCCGCGAAGCTGGAGTCGCAGGGGCAGGGCAAGGCCACGGTGACGTACCGCCAGAAGGACTGGGGCTTCAGCCGCCAGCGCTACTGGGGCACGCCCATCCCCATCGTCTACTGCGAGAAGTGCGACCCCGAGCGCAAGGGCATCCCCGTCCCGGTGGAGCAGCTCCCGGTGCGGCTGCCGGACATCGACACGCAGGCGGTGCTCACCGGCAAGGGTGAGCCGCCGCTCGCGAAGGTGCCGGAGTTCGTCAACGCGGCCTGCCCGAAGTGCGGCGGCGCCGCGCGCCGGGAGACGGAGACGATGGACACCTTCGTCGACTCCTGCTGGTACTTCGCGCGCTACCTGTCGCCGAAGTACGACGTGGCGCCCTTCGACCCGAAGGAGGGCAAGCGCTGGCTCCCGGTGGACATCTACGTGGGCGGCCCCGAGCACGGCGTGATGCACCTGCTCTACTTCCGCTTCTGGACCCGGGTGATGAAGCTCCTCGGGCTGTCCCCGGTGGACGAGCCCGTCACGCGGCTCATCACCCAGGGCATCGTCAACGGCGCGGACGGCCGGAAGATGGGCAAGCGCTACGGCAACGGCGTGGCGCCCAACACCATCGTGGCGAAGTACGGCGCGGACACCGCGCGCACCTACGTGCTCTTCGCGGGCCCGCCGGAGCGCGACTTCGACTGGTCCCACGAGCAGGTGGAGGGCGTGTTCCGCTTCCTCAAGCGCGTGTGGACGCTGGCCGCCACGCACCACGCCGTCGCCGCGGACGCGACGTACTCGGGCCCCTACGAGGGCAAGGCGCTGGAGACGCGCCGCGCGGCGCACAAGTGCGTCAAGCGCGTGACGGAGGCCATCGAGCGCCTTTCCTTCAACACCGCCGTCGCCGGCGTCATGGAGTGCGTGAACGCGCTCTACGCGGTGGGCACGCCGGAGACGCCCGCGGAGAAGGCCGCGATGGGCGAGGCGGTGCGGCTGCTCGCGCGCATCCTCACCCCCCTCGCGCCGCACATCGCGGACGAGCTGGCGGAGGCCTACGGCGCGAAGGCGTCCACCGTCACGGAGGCCTGGCCGGAGTTCGACCCGGCGCTCGTGGTGGACGACGTGATTCCGTACGCCGTGCAGGTGAACGGCAAGCTGCGCGCGGAGGTGCGCGTGGCGGCGGACGCGGACGAGGCGGCGGTGCGCGCGGCGGCGGAGGCGGACGACAAGGTGAAGGCCGCGCTCGAGGGCAAGACGCTGCGCAAGTTCGTCTTCGTCCCCAAGCGGCTGGTGAACTTCGTCGTCGGCTGACAGCCGGGAAGAGGGAGGGGCGGTGCCCGCGGAAGTGCTCGTCATGTGCTCCGCCTGCGGGCGCCCCCAGTCGGCGGCCCGGCGCCGCTGTGCCTTCTGCAACGCGGAGCTGCCGGAGGCGCCCCTGCCGTCCCGGTCTTCTCCGGGGACGCCCGTGCCATCGTCGCCGGGCTTCTCACCGCTGGCGCTGGAGCTGGGCAACCGGCGCGCCCTGGCCGTGAACGGCGAGCAGCTGTCGTTCCAGGGGCGCCCGGGCGGAGGCCCGACGCTCGACGTGCCCTGGGCGCGCGTGCGGCGGCTGGAGTGGCGCACGCGGCCCTATTTCGAAGCGCTGGGGCTGCTCGCCTTCACCGCGCTGGGCCTCCTCTGGGCGCCCACGCAGGCCGTGCGGCTCCTGGCCCTCGTGGCCGGCGTCATCGGCCTGGGGCTCGCGGCGCTATACCGCCACCACGGGCTCACGCTGGAACTGGATGACGGCACGCGGATGCAGTGGCCCCTGGGCATGGCGCTGAAGGGCTCCGCCCGGGAGCGAGGGCTCGAAGCGGCCCGCGCCACGCTGGCGGACGCAGGACGCATGCGCGGCGTACCGGTGGCCGGCTCCGACGCTTGACGGAGGATCGCGGCCGGGTAGGGTGCGCGCCCATGCGGCCCTCCGGGAACGTGGTGCGGACAGGTGCGGTGAAGGCGTTCCGCTGGGGCGTGGCGGCGGTGGCGATGCTGGGCGCCGGGTGCGGCTACCGCTTCAGCCCGTGGGGCTCCGCGCTGCCAGAGGGCACGGGCCAGGTGTGCGCGCCCGTCTTCACCAACGAGACGCCGGAGCCCTCGCTGGAGAACCTCTTCACGCGCTACCTGCGCAACCAGCTGATTGAAGCGGGCCGGCTGGCCACCGCTCCGGGCTGCGACTCGACGATTGAAGGGGCGGTGCTCGGCATCTGGTCATCCCCGACCATCATCCCCAACAACTACCGCATCTCCACGACGGTGCGGCTGCGCCTCGTGAAGGAGGGGCGGCTGCTGTCGGAGACGGTGGTGTCGGGGACCGAGGACTACCTCCAGGGACGTGGCAACGTCCTGGAAGCAGAGGCCAACCGTCAGGCCGCGCTGGCGCGCCTGGCGGAGCTGCTCATGCGCGACGGATACGATCGGCTGGCCAGCACCTGGTGAGGACCGGGGAGCCCGGTCCTCGACACGCGGTGGTGCTACGGGACGACTAGGCCTTCGCCTTCGCGGCGGCCTTGGCCAGCCGGGAGATGCGGCGCGCGGCGGTGCGCTTGTGCAGGACGCCCTTGCTGGCCGCCTTGTTGAGGGTCTTGGAAGCCGCCTTCAGCGCGTCCGTCGTCTTCGAACCGTCCTTGGAGGCAATGGCCTCGCGGGCGGACTTGACGGCGTCCTTCACGGTCGTCCGGACGTTCACGTTCCGGGCGCGGCGCTTCAGGGACTGGCGGTAACGCTTCTCTGCGGACTTGGTGTTCGCCAAGGAAATGCTCCAGCGGAAGGCAAGACAAGAAAAGAGGGGCCGTCCTTACTGCGACGACCCGGTTGCGTCAAGGCACGCGTGCGATCGCGATCAGGATTTCCGGTGTCGGAACCCCCGGGAGGCCTCCGGAATGCCCTCCGGAGCCCCCACCCGCGCCCATGGCGGAAGAATCAGGCCGGCGGGGCGGCGTATTCCCACCGCAGCCCGGCCGGATCCACGAACTGGAAGCCCGTCTCGGCGCTGGCGCCCGCCACCAGCCGCCCCGGGTGGTGCGCCCGGAACAGCTCCTGGAGCCGGGCGACGGCCGCCTGGGAGGGGGCCTCCAGCGTCAGGGCCACCGGGGAGCCGGCCAGCGCCTGGGCGCCCGGCGTGAAGACGAGCCCCAGGCCCGCACCCGTGTAGGCCGCCGTGCCCTCCGGCGACCGGGTGGGGGCCCACCCCAGCCAGGCCGCCACCCCGTCCCAGAAGGCCCGCTGGGCCGCCACGTCCGGCACGGCCAGGCGCAGGGTGGCCACGGACGCGCGCGGCGCATGGCTCGGTGGGGGCAGCGCCTTCTCCACGGCCTTCGCGGCCTGCCAGTGGCGCTCCATGTGCTCCAGGCTGGCGCCGCCGAAGGGGACCTGCTCCTCGTTCAGCTTCGCCTCGATGTACTGGAAGCGGGTCACGAAGCGGCGCGTGGCCATGCGCAGCGCGTCCTCGGCCGGCGTCTTCACGAAGCGGGCGAGGTTCGCCAGCGAGAACAGCACGTCCCCCAGCTCGTGCTCGATGGCGTCCCGGCCTCCGGAGGCGATGGCCTCGTCCAGCTCGCGCAGCTCCTCGTCCAGCTTGCCCCGCACCCCGGCCAGGTCCGGCCAGTCGAAGCCGATGCGGCTGGCCTTCTCCGTGAGGCGCTCGGCGCGCAACAGGGACGGGGCCTGGGTGGGCACGCCGTCCAGCACGGAGCCCGCGCGCCCGGTCTTCTTCTTGCGCTCCTCCGCCTTCAGCTGCGCCCAGTTGGCCAGCACCTGCTCGGCGCCCTTCACCTGCTGATCCCCGAAGACGTGTGGGTGCCGGCTGGTGAGCTTGTCGCTGATGGCCGCGCAGACGTCCGCCATGGTGAACTCGCCCAGCTCCGCGGCCAGCTGCGTGTGGAAGACAATCTGGAAGAGGAGGTCTCCCAGTTCTTCACACAGGGGGCGCCAGGGGCCGCCGTCGGCCACGCGGTCCATCTCGTCCAGGACCTCGAACGCCTCCTCGGTCAGGTAGGGGCGCAGCGAGCGCAGGTCCTGCTCGCGGTCCCACGGGCAGCCGCCCTCGGCCCGGAGGCGCCGCATGATCTCCACCAGTCGTTCCAGCTCCGCTCCAGGCGCCGCCATTCATTCACTCCCGAGCAATCCCCCCGCCTCGGGCTCCTGTAGCACGGGCGGCGGGCACCACATGATTTCGGATCGTCCCGCCTGTCGCCTATCATCGGACGCCCGGATGCTCCGCTCGTTCCTCGGCCTGTGTTGCAGCCTCGTGCTGCTTGTCCCCGCGCGCGCCCCTGCGTTGATGCAGGAGCCGCTCCTGCGCATCGAGGAGAAGGTCATCGAGCCGGAGCCGGACCCCAGCACCTTCCGCGCCACGGAGGATGATCCGGTGGAGGACCCCGGCTCCGACTCCGAGCCGGCCGACGAACCGGAGGAGCCC
>NZ_RAWL01001213.1:0-425 GCF_003668885.1 Corallococcus sp. AB049A
CCCCTATACGGCGACTGCGCCGGCATCCCTTGTGCAGGAAAGCGTCACGCTGACCTACGATCCTGCGACCAACAAGCTGACGACTACGTCTCCCAAATCCATCACCATCGACGACAACAACAGCGGCGTGGCGCAGGCGATCAACATTGACCTGTCCGACATGACCCAGTTTTCGTCGAAGTTCACGCCCGGCACGGCGATCCTGAACGGTAACGGTCCGAGCCAGATCAAGGATGTCGAAATCGGCAAGGATGGCGTAGTGACGGCAGTTTACCAGGATGGCGGCCGCCGCAACATTTACCAGCTGGCGCTGGCCACCGTGCCGAGCGTCGACAACCTGAGCCCGCAGAACGGCAACGTTTATCTTCCGAGCAACGAGTCCGGTGTCGTTACCATCGGCTTCCCGCAATCGGGCAGCTTTGGTT
>NZ_RAWL01001214.1:0-425 GCF_003668885.1 Corallococcus sp. AB049A
GTCTTAACCTCGTCGTCAACGCCATCATCCTGTGGAACACTGTCTATCTCAGCCGTGCTGTCGATTATATCAGCAGTCAGGGTATTATCATTCCGGACGAGCTGCTCTCCCAGGTCGCACCACTACCATGGGCGCATATCGCGCTCACCGGCGACTACCTCTGGAACGAAATTGACCGACCCCTCGAACGCTTCAGGCCAATCCGGGCTAACCGCTTCAATCCAAACAACTTCAAATTCCCTTAGCGTGTATTAATGTAGAAATGCCCACGGAGCCCCGAAATGGCCGGTCTCGATCCGAACAACTTCTCAGCCCACGGCCTGCGGTCGGGTTATCTCACGGAAGCGGCCAATCGCGGCATTCCTCTGCCTGAGGCGATGGAGCAATCACGACACAGATCCGTCCAGCAAGCTTCTGAATACTAC
>NZ_RAWL01001215.1:0-425 GCF_003668885.1 Corallococcus sp. AB049A
CACCATCAGCACCCTTCTTAATACCTTCTCTGTAAGATACTTGAGGGTTACCTATATTAGCTTCTACTTTAAATTCTCTTAGAAGTCTGTCAACAATAATATCAAGATGAAGTTCTCCCATTCCAGCAATAATTGTTTGTCCAGTTTCATCATCAGTATAAGTTCTGAAAGTTGGATCTTCCTCAGCAAGTTTTGCAAGTGCAAGAGCCATCTTATCTTGAGATGCTTTTGTCTTAGGTTCAATTGCTACTGAAATAACCGGTTCTGGGAATTCCATATTTTCAAGAATAACTTGTTCTTTTTCATCGCAAAGAGTATCTCCTGTTGTAGTATCTTTAAGACCTACAGCTGCAGCAATTTCTCCTGCATGGATTTCTTCAATTTCTTCTCTCTTATTTGCGTGCATTTGAAGAATTCTTCCGATT
>NZ_RAWL01001216.1:0-425 GCF_003668885.1 Corallococcus sp. AB049A
GTGTAAAGCGAGGTATTGATTGTCCTGGCTACCGAGATGCCAACGTTCTTGCCGTCAGAGACAAGGTCCAAGTCAAGCCAGTCGAAAGAGCTTCGTTTGATTCCGGCTCAAACGAGGGCTCTGATGCCTCATTTGTGTCCGAATTCGACATTTTGGTCCCCACCGTCACGCTTCCACGCGATCCAAGCATTGATCCCGCCATCTTCGCCGTGGCCCGCTTCTACTCCGAATATATCGGACCACAGAACACAAGCACCCCTTTCATCGATTTCCTTCCCAAGTTTTACGATCGTCCACGTCTGGATCCGTCCTTTCACCACGCCGTTCCTGCAGTGGCCTTAGCCAGTGCTTCTCGACAACTAAATGCACCTGGTCTAATGATCGAAGCACAGCGGCGATATAGCCAAACCTTGACATCCTTGGCT
>NZ_RAWL01001217.1:0-425 GCF_003668885.1 Corallococcus sp. AB049A
TTTTGCAACTGAATCAGTTCAGCATGAACGTTGGTGGGTGGTAGGATTATCGATGTCGATATGGGTTGCGATGAAATGTCGTGTTTTCGCAGCGATAACCATTCGATTGAAACGCTTAAACGATGGGCTGTCTGTGCATCGCGAGTATCAGCAGTTAAGGTAAGATTTCGGCTATCACGCTCAATAACCTCTAGGATAATACGGCTGCTAGCATTGCTAAGAGAATCGCTAACGTTAATACCTTGGCTGCGAAGTTGTTTTTTTAGCTTAAGCGCCAGTGAGCGATCACCGTCGATGAAAATTGCTTGTCTATGATCGCTGATCACCAGTGGTTTTTGTAACTGGTAGCCGCAGCCAACTAGGCAGAACAATAAGATGATGAATAACTGATGGCTTAATCGCAGCATAAGTTTTAGCCCTTAGAT
>NZ_RAWL01001218.1:0-425 GCF_003668885.1 Corallococcus sp. AB049A
GACTTGTTGTGGCCTGATCCGTTATTGGGTTTGGCGGAGGCGAGGAGGGCGCAGAGGAGGGTTTGAATGATAAGGTGTGCGTCTTGAGTGGTGGTGTAGAAAAGGTGTCTGCAGCAAGCTGGATGGAGAAGGATGTATCACGAGTAGAAAGCACACAACGAGCGAATTATGTTTCAGTGATTATGAGGCTTTTTCTTTGCTATTCTTGTTGGGTTGTGGGTAGGTTAATGTCGGTACCGTGGAAAGACCGCACACACATCGCCACCCACAATTGAAGCATGGAAAGTCTACCTCAGCAACTTCTCGCCCCCAAATCACCAGATCAAAGCCCTCCAACTTACAAGCCCTGGAAAGTTGATCACTGCGGAGATCTCGAGTCGACTTAACCGTCAATCATTCTCAATCATCTTCTGCTCAACCAACTC
>NZ_RAWL01001219.1:0-425 GCF_003668885.1 Corallococcus sp. AB049A
CTGCAACGGCATGTTCGCCATCGCGCTGTGGGACCGCCAGGAGCGTTGCCTGTGGCTGGCCCGCGATCGCGTCGGCAAGAAGCCGCTGTACTACGGCTGGGCCGGCGACACGCTGGTGTTCGGTTCGGAACTGAAAGCGCTCTGGCAGCACCCGGCGTTCGACAACGACATCGACCGCGATGCGCTTACCTTGCTGCTGCGGCTGGATTACATCCCGGCGCCGCACAGCATCCACCAGCGCTGCTACAAGCTGATGCCGGGCCGGGTGTTGCGCCTGGACGCGGCGGCCGTCGCTGCCGGCGCATCCGCGCATCGTCCGGAACAGGCACAGCGGCCGTACTGGGATGCGCGCGCGCGCATGCAGGCGGCGCTGGCCGCACCCTTCAAGGGCCGCATCGAGGACGCCGAGGAACAGCTGGACACGC
>NZ_RAWL01001220.1:0-424 GCF_003668885.1 Corallococcus sp. AB049A
GTGCTGGCCGTGTTGGCTGGCTTCGCAGGCGCTGCGACTGCGGCTTCCACCTCACCGGTTTCGCTGACCGATGCAGCGGAGAATGCCTCGCTGATCGAGATCCGGCATTCCGCTGGCGCGGGCTCCCCTGTTGCGTCCATCCGGACGCAGTACTTCGCCAACGAGGAAATGTCCGTGAGCTGGGACGACCAGCAGGTGCTGGTGCTTTGCAAGGAGGCGGCGTACCTGCAGATTCCCCCTGCCAAGCTCAAGGCCGCTGCGTTGAGCACCGAGCAGCGGCAGATGATCGTCTACCAGGCGCTGATGTCCGGCCTGGGCGCCGTCGCGGGCGTAGTCGGCCCGGCGGGCGAGGTGGTGGCGGTGGCGGATGACGGAAGCGAGACCCGCAGCGTTGGCGAAAACCCTTGGGCGTACGGTATCGAGC
>NZ_RAWL01001221.1:0-424 GCF_003668885.1 Corallococcus sp. AB049A
GCTGGTGTACTCCGGCTCGTCCGCATCGTTGTAGGACAGGTAGCCGGTCAGGGTCCAGCGATCCAGTTCGGTGATGAACTTGCCGGCGATGTGGTCATTGCTGGTCTTGCCGCTGCCATCGATCCAGTCATGCACGCGCGCCGACGAGGCACTGACCCAGGCGCGGGTGTGGCCGCCGAGCAGGCCGGTGTCGTAGCGCACGTAGTACTTGCGCGCCTCGTTGTCACCGGCGCCGACCACGAAGCGCAGGCGGCTGTCCTGCAGCGGATCGCTGGTGAGGAAGTTGAGGGTGCCGCCCAGGGCCTCGTTCGAGCGCGAGGAGATATCGGCGGTGCCCTGGCTGACTTCCACCGTTTCCAGGTCGAGGGTGTCGATGTAGCGGTTGGCCAGCGAGCCGCCGCCGTAACCCGAGCCACCATTGGGC
>NZ_RAWL01000123.1:0-20735 GCF_003668885.1 Corallococcus sp. AB049A
GTGCCCCCCGGCGCCACCGGCTGCGAGGACGACGGCTGCGCGAGCGTGAAGTAGCCGCCCGCCTGCGTGGTGAGGTGCAGCCCGGTGACGGTGGTCTCCTCGCGGCAGCGGTTGTGCACCGTGACGTCGCGCGTGGCCGTCATGCCGTAGGCCACCGGCCCGAAGTCCAGGTGCGAGGGCAGCACCTCCACGCACGACGCGCCGCCCTCGCCCGTCAGCGACACCTTGGGTCCGGGCGACGTCGTGCCGGGCTTGCGCACGGCCACCTCCACGCGGCCGTCGCGCACCCTACCGGTCGCCTTGGGCGTGAAGGCCACGCGCAGCTCCACCACCGCGCCCGGCAGCAGCACGTCGCTGGGGAGCGCGGGCGCGTTCACCACCTTGAACACGCCGGACGGGTCCTCCAGCAGCACCGCGCCCTTGTAGCTGAGCGGCTCCGTGCCCTGGTTGCGCACGGTGATGCGCTCCTCGGCGGTGGCGCCCACCGCCACCCGGCCGAAGTCCACGCGCAGCGGCGTCACCTCCAGCGCGCTGGCCACGCCCGTGCCCGTCAGCGTCACCACCGCGGGCTCGCAGCCGTCGCACACGGCCACGTGCAGGGCCGCCACCGCGTTGCCCAGCCGCACGGGGCTGAAGGCCACCGCCACCCTGCGCGTCTCATGCGGCGCCAGCGTGGAGGGCAGCCCGGCTCCGGCGGAGAATTGATCCGCGTCCGAGCCCTCCACCGACAGCACCAGCGGGCTCTCCACGTCGGAGGGGTTGCGCACCGTCACCTCGCGCATCTCCACCAGCCCCAGGTTCACGTTGCCGAAGTCCAGCGCCGTCTCCGGCACCTCCACCAGCGCCTTCACGCCGCGCCCGCTGACGGGCACCTGCGTCGCCGCGCCGCCGGACGCGTCCGTGAAGAGCTCCAGCTGCCCCTGCACCGCGCCCTCCACGTCCGGAGTGAAGCGCACTTCAAGCTCGTGCTCCTCGCCGGCCGTCAGGGTGAAGGCGTCGAACGCGGGGACGCTGACGTTGGGCAGCGACGAGCGCGCGCCCTCCACGCGGTACGACGCGCGCCCCTGGTTCGCCAGCCGCAGCTTCAGCGTCTTGGTGCGCCCCACCGCGGCGGGGCCGAACTCCAGGAGCTCCGGCCGGGCGGCGAAGCCCGTGCGTGCCTGCTGTGAAGTGGGCCGCTCACACGCCGTCGCCGCCACCAGCACCGCCAACACCAGCCATCGGAGTCCACGCATACAGAGTCCCCCTCTTTCCGACTCACGGCACCGGTGTCCCCCCACAGAGCACTGCGCGTGGATCCGGTTGTCTTGGAAAGGTGCAACCCTGGTGCCTGAACGTCCCAACGAGGCGCCGTCGCGCCGCCAACACGGCAAACGGGCGCCCACGTTGGGGAACGGGCTTTAACGGGTAAGTCAGGAGATTCCACGTTTCGTGGAAGCGACTGCAAAAGCTTCTAAAACGGTGGCTGCCGCACCGACCTCCTGTCCTCGGGGGCCGTGCGACTTCCAGCGGGGAGGAGTGCAGCGCGCAGGACGGCCGGGTGCCCGGCTGGCGGTGGGGATGCGGGCGGCGTCCTGGGGTGTTTCCGCTGAACCTCTCCGGTCCTACGCCTTTGCGTGCACCGGAACACCCTTTCAGTGATAAAGCGCGCCCCATGTCCGAGCCCGACGTCATTTCCATCCGCGGTGCCAGGGAGCACAACCTCAAGACCGTCTCCCTGGACATCCCGAAGAAGAAGCTCGTGGTGTTCACCGGCGTGTCGGGCTCCGGCAAGAGCTCGCTCGCGTTCGACACGCTCTACGCGGAAGGCCAGCGCCGCTACGTGGAGAGCCTGTCCTCCTACGCGCGCCAGTTCCTGGGGCAGATGGAGAAGCCCCGCTACGACACGCTGCGAGGCCTGTCCCCCACCATCTCCATCGAGCAGAAGGCGGCCAGCAACAACCCGCGCTCCACGGTGGGCACCGTCACGGAGGTGCACGACTACCTGCGCGTGCTCTACGCCTCCATCGGGGTGCAGCACTGCCCCAACTGCGGCCGCAAGGTGGGCAAGCAGAGCGCGCAGCAGATCGTGGATGAGATCATGAAGCTGCCCGCGGGCACCAAGCTCCAGGTGCTGGCGCCCATCGTCACGAACCGCAAGGGCGAGCACAAGGACCTGCTGGCCGAGGCGCAGAAGCGCGGCTTCTCCCGCGCGCGCGTGGACGGCAAGGTGCGGGAATTGGAGGAGCGCATCGAGCTGGACAAGAAGTCCAAGCACGACATCGCGCTCATCATCGACCGTCTGGTGTTGAAGCCGGACCTGCGCACGCGCCTGACGGACTCCGTGGAGACCGCGCTGCGCGAGGGCAAGGGCACGCTCATCATCACGGATGAGAAGGGAAATCTCGCGTCCGACCGCGTGATGAGCGAATTGAACGCCTGCCCCGCGTGCGGCCTGTCCTTCGGGGACCTCACGCCGGCGTCGTTCTCCTTCAACAACCCGCTGGGCATGTGCACGGACTGCAACGGCCTGGGCACGCGTCCGGAGATGGACGCGGACCTGCTGGTGCCGGACCAGACGCGCAGCATCCGCGACGGCGCGATTGAGCCGTGGGCCAGCGGCATGAACCGCGGCGAGGGCTGGACGGCGGACTTCGTGGAGAGCCTGGCCACGGCGTTCAAGATCGACCTGGACGTGCCGTACGCGAAGCTGTCCAAGCGGGAGAAGGACGTCCTGATGAACGGCGCGAAGGGCAAGTCCTTCACCGTGCAGTGGGGCGACAACGGCCAGTACGACATGGAGTGGGAGGGCCTGCTCGCCCGCACCATGCGCAACTTCAAGACGACGACGTCCGAGGCGCGCAAGGCGGAGCTGCAGAAGTACTTCAGCGACAAGCCCTGCCCGTCCTGCAAGGGCGAGCGCCTGCGCCCGGAGAGCCGCGCCGTGAAGGTGCACCAGCGCACGCTGGTGGACCTGAGCCGGATGACCATCACGGAGGCGCGGACGTTCCTGACGCAGATGGGCCTCTCCGCGCAGGAGGAGAAGATCGCCCAGGAGCTGCTCAAGGAGATCCGCAGCCGCCTGTCCTTCCTGGTGGACGTGGGCCTGGGCTACCTCACCCTGGACCGCACCGCGTCCACGCTGTCCGGCGGTGAGAGCCAGCGCATCCGGCTGGCGTCGCAGATGGGCAGTGAGCTGACGGGCGTCATCTACATCCTGGATGAGCCCTCCATCGGCCTGCACCAGCGCGACAACGGCAAGCTGCTGGCCACGCTCAAGCGCCTGCGCGACCTGGGCAACTCCGTCATCGTCGTGGAGCACGACGAGGAGACGATGGAGGAGGCGGACTACCTGGTGGACTTCGGCCCCGGCGCGGGTGAGCTGGGCGGCCAGGTGGTGTCCCAGGGCACGCCCAAGCAGGTGATGGCGGACGAGAAGAGCCTCACCGGCGCGTACCTCTCCGGACGCCAGGAGATTGAGATCCCGGAGACGCGCCGCCCGGTGAACCCCAAGCATCAGATCTCCATCGTGGGCGCGACGGAGAACAACCTGAAGAACGTGGACGCGGACATCCCGCTGGGCATCTTCACGGCGGTGACGGGCGTGTCCGGCGCGGGCAAGTCCACGCTGATCAATGAAATCCTCTACCCGGCCCTGGCGCGCGCCCTCTACGACAGCCGCGAGCCCATGGGGAAGCACAAGGCCATCAAGGGCCTGGAGCACCTGGACAAGGTCATCGACATCGACCAGCGGCCCATTGGCCGCACGCCGCGCAGCAACCCGGCCACGTACACCAAGGTGTTCGACGCCATCCGGGAGGTCTTCGCCATGACGCCGGAGGCGCGGACGTTCGGCTACGGCCCGGGGCGCTTCAGCTTCAACATCAAGGGCGGCCGCTGCGAGGCGTGCGAGGGCGACGGCGTGAAGCTGGTGGAGATGCACTTCCTGGCGGACGTGTACGTCCCCTGCGAGGTCTGCAACGGCAAGCGCTTCAACGAAGCGACGCTGCGCGTGCGCTACAAGGGCAAGAACATCGCGGAGACGCTGGACCTGAGCGTGCGCGAGGCGGTGGACCACTTCGGCGCGCACAAGGACATCATGCGCGTGCTCACGACGCTCACCGACGTGGGCCTGGGCTACCTGCGGCTGGGCCAGCCCTCCCCCACCCTGTCCGGCGGTGAAGCGCAGCGCATCAAGCTCGCCCGCGAGCTGGCCCGGGTGGCCACCGGGCGCACGCTCTACATCCTGGATGAGCCCACCACGGGCCTGCACTTCGAGGACATCCGCAAGCTGCTCTCCGTGCTCAACCGGCTGGTGGAGGCGGGCAACAGCGTGCTCGTCATCGAGCACAACCTGGACGTCATCAAGAGCGCGGACTGGCTGGTGGACCTGGGGCCGGAGGGCGGCTCTGGCGGCGGCAACATCCTGGCCGTGGGCACGCCGGAGGACGTGGCGAAGGTGGAGGCCAGCCACACCGGGCGTTACCTCAAGCACGTGCTGGGCAAGGCGCGCCGGGCCCGCATTGGCAAGCGCGTGGACGCGGCCTGAGGGGCCCCGGTAGGGTGGGGGCATGGCCGAGACCTCGACCGCCCCCAACCGCTTCCCGCCCCAGATTCCCTACATCATCGGGAACGAGGCCTGTGAGCGCTTCAGCTTCTACGGGATGCGGAACATCCTCACGGTGTTCTTCATCGACTACCTCTTGCGCACGCACGTGCCGGAGACCGGGGCGCGGGAGGCCCAGGCGAAGGGCCTGTTCCACCTGTTCATGGCGGGGGTGTACTTCTTCCCGCTCATTGGCGGCTACCTGGCGGACCGCTTCTTCGGGAAGTTCCAGACCATCTTCGTGCTGAGCCTCGTGTACTGCGGCGGGCACGCGTGTCTGGCGCTCTTCGAGGACAACGCGACGGGCTTCTACACGGGCCTGACGCTCATCGCGATTGGCTCAGGCGGCATCAAGCCGTGCGTCTCCGCGATGGTGGGCGACCAGTTCACCCACGGCAACCGCCACCTGGTGAAGAAGGTCTACGCCATCTTCTACTGGACCATCAACTTCGGCTCGTTCTTCGCGTCGCTGTTCGTGCCCCTGTTGATGACGAAGTTCGGGCCGGCGGTGGCCTTTGGCGTGCCGGGCATCCTGATGTTCCTGGCCACGGTCATCTTCTGGGCCGGCCGCAAGCACTACGTGATGGTGCCGCCCACGGGCCCCAACCCGCATTCGTTCCTCAAGGTGGTGTTCAGCGCGTTCAAGGGTGACGCGCCGAAGGGCGCCCACTGGTTGGACAGGGCCAAGGCCGCGCACCCGCCGGAGGCGGTGGAGGGCGTGAAGGCCGTGTTCCGCGTGGCCGGGCTGATGCTGCCCTTCGTCCCCTTCTTCTGGATGTTGTTCGACCAGAAGGCGTCCACCTGGGTGGTGCAGGCGCGCGCCATGGATCCGCACGTGGGCAGCGTCGTGTTCCAGCCCAGCCAGATGCAGTTCATCAACCCGGCGCTGGTGATGGTGCTGATTCCGTTCCTCACCGTCATCATCTACCCGGCCTTCCAGCGCCTGGGCTGGGAGCTGACGCCGCTGCGGCGCATGCCCATGGGGCTGGTGTTTGGCGCGCTGTCGTTCGTCATCGCCGGCGTCTTCCAGGTGGTGATGGAGGGCGGCACGACGCTGAACATCGCCTGGCAGCTGCTGCCGTACATCGTGCTGACGCTGGGGGAGATCCTCATGTCCACCACGGGCCTGGAGTTCGCGTACACCCAGGCGCCCCGCGAGATGAAGGGCACCGTGCAGAGCGTGTGGCTGGTGACGAACACGCTGGCGAACGTGGCGGTGGCCATCGCCGCGGCGCTCAACGTCTTCACGGGCTCCGCGCAGTTCTTCTTCTACGCGGCCCTGGCGTCCGCGGCGGCCGTGGGCATGGCGCTGGTGGCCCGCCGCTACGTGGTGCGGGACTACTACCAGTCGGACGCGCAGGCCCCCATGGACGGCCGCAACCCCAGCGTGGAGCCGAAGCCGGCCTAGGGTCCCAACCCGGCGGGGGCCGCGGCCCGCGGTCCCTGGCGGGGCAGCTCCACCGTGAAGGTGGCCCCCTGCCCCGCCTCACTTTCGACCTGCACCGAGCCTCCCAGCCTTTCGACGAGCTGGTTCACGATGTGGAGGCCCAATCCCAGGCCTCCGTAGTGGCGCGACGACACCGCGCGCTCGAAGGCCCGGAAGATGCGCGCGTGACGCTCCGCCGGGATGCCGATGCCCTGGTCCCGGACCTCCAGGCGCGCCACCTCCGCGTCCCCCTCCACCCGGGCTTCAATGGGCCGCCCCTCTCCGTACTTGATGGCATTGGAGAGCAGGTTGGTGACGATCTGATCCAACCGCGAGCGGTCCCACACGCCCGGCATCGCCGTGCCGGCGTGGACCCGGAGCCGGGTGCCCGTCGAGGCCAGCTCCGGGGTGAAGCGCGCCGCGACGTCGCGCACGAGCGCGGCGAGGTCCACCTCCTCGAACTCCAGCTCCAGCTTCCCGGCGTGGATGCGGGAGACGTCCAGCAGGGTGTTGACGAGCTTCGCCATCCGCTTCGCCTGACGCTCGATGACCTCCAGGGAGTGCGTCACGGACTCCACCGGCACGGTGCGCAGCGCCCCCGTCCGGCCCAGGCGCATCAGCCCCTGCACCGACAGCTGGAGCGAGGTGACGGGCGTCTTCAGCTCATGCGAGGCGATGGAGAGGAATTCATCCCGCAGGCCAATCGCCAGCTGGGCCTGCTGGTAGAGGCGCGCGTTGTCCAGCGCCATGGCCGCGCGGCGCGCCAGCTCCTGCGCGAGCGCCAGGTCCGCCGGGCCATACGGGCCCCCGCCCCTCATCCGCGCGAGCGTGAGCGCGCCGAGCGCGTGCTCCCGGGCGAGCAGCGGCACGGAGATCCACGACTGGAACTCGACGACCTCCGACAGGCTCTCTGCGTCCCGCACGCACCCCAGGGACATGGCCGCGCAGCCGTCCGGACAGAACTCCGCTTCGCCCAGGCGCAGCACCCGCCCCGGGCCATGCGCGGCGTCCAGGTCGGGCAGCGAGCAGTGCATCCGCGAGGGCACGGTGTCCCGCAGCGCCTCCGAGCGGGCCTCGGCGATGCGCTGGAAGGAATGCCCTCCATCCAGGAGGTCCACCGCGCACCAGTCCGCGAACCGCTGGACGGTCAGCGCCGCCACGCTCCGCAGCGCGTCCTCGGGAGCGAGCGAGCCGGCGAGCAACCCGGACGCCTCCGCCAGCAGCGCGGACCGCCCCTCCTGCTCCTCCGCGCGGGCGCGCGCCTGCTGTTCTCTCTGGAAGGTCTGGTCGCGCTCCTGCTGCGTCCGGCGGTGCTCGGTGATGTCGATGCCGGTGCTGATGATGTATTCGATTGCCCCGGACTCGCCTCGCAGGACGTTGCTGGACCAGGAGATGAGGCGGCGCTCTCCCTTGCGTGTCAGCCAGTGGGACTCGTACTGCTCGAACCCCCGCCCGGACGCGAGCACGGCGAAGTGCGTCACCACCCGCGCGGCTTCGTCCGGCGGCAGGAGCCGCTTCCAGAAGGGCTCACCGCGCAGCTCCTCGAAGGAGTAGCCCGTCACCTCCTGGCACGCCCGGTTGAAGCGGACGATCTTCCCTTCGGGATCCAGGACGATGACCAGCGCCCGCGCCGTGTCCAGGACCGCGGAGCTGAAGTCCCGCTCACGCTGGAGCGCGCGCTCGCTGTCCAGGGTCCGGGCGAAGAGCTGCCGGTGGACGAGCGCCGTGCGGAGCACGCCCCCCAGCCGCTCCACCATGCCCCGGTACTGCCGGGGCAGGTGCGGCTCGCGGTCGAAGTACATCAGCAGCAGGCTGGAGGGCGCCCCGGCATCGTCGATGGGCACGGACCAGCGCACGAGGCCCGGCGAGGCCAGCTCCGGATAGGGCAGGTCCACCCAGAGGGCCCCGGGCTGCCTCGGGTGCGGGGACAGCCTGGGAATGGGGATCTGGCGGGAGGCCGGGGACAGCCCGCTCGCCCCCAGCAGGCCGACCTGCCCTCGCGCGTCCGGCTGGAGCCAGAGGGCGACCGCGCATCCCAGCCGCTCCGCGACGCGGTCCAGGAAGTCATCCGCGGGCGTGCAGGGATTGAGCAGGTCCAGCGCGGCGACGGTGAGCTCCTGGAGCACGCTCAACAGCGCCAGCCGCTCCTCGGTGAGCTTGTGGTCCGCGTCCGCGCTCAGGTCCACCATGCGCCACCTCGTTGCCTCAACCGGGCAAGGCGACCACCACCGCGGTCTTGTTGTGGAACTGGGGGACGCCGCCGCCCATGGCCCCCACCTCCCCCAGGGTCAGACAGCCCACGAGCGGAACTCCCTCTCCGAGCGCGGCCTGGAACGCCGCGAGCTCGTCCCGGACGCCGTCCCCCAGGACGAGGTACCGGGAGACGCAATCGAACACCACCGCGCCGCCCAGCGTGCCGGGCGTTGCCTCCCGCGCCAGGGTGGCCGCGATGGCCGCCGCGTCGAGCAGGTCCGTGCGCTTGCCCTGCATCACGCGGACCAGGGAGCCATCCGGAACCTCCGCGATGAAGCGGACCGAGCCGTCGGGTTCGACGGACAGCGGGTCGCGGATCACGAACTCGCCATTGGCCTGGGGAATCCCCAGCGGGTGGTTCATCGCGAAGCGGGGGAAGCCGCGCGTGTCCAGGGCGTCTCCCCGGCTCTCGGCCGTGTGCCGGTAGACCTCGAAGGCGCGCTCGTAGTCCAGCTCGACGGCGGTCGAGCCCCGGGCCTTGGTGACCTGCGAGGGCGGACCATACGGAGACCAGCCGTGCTGGATGCCCACGCCCAACGGCTCCCGGGCATCAAACGCAATCACCACCACCTGGTCCTCGTAGGCCTGCCCCTGCACGAACTGGGCGCTCTTGACGAACGGGACGGTGTTGCCCGCGCCGCCGCCCGCCCAGCGGATGCCCGCGCCCGCTTCCCGCTGGGCGCCGCGCACGACCTCCGTGGAGTTGCCGCTCAGCGCATCCGGCAGGACGAACAGCGTCCGGCGGAACCCGGGCGGCTTGAGCGGCAGCCTGGCTACGGCCTCGGCCACCGCCGCGCGCCCGGCCGCCCGGGGGTGCACGCTGACGGGGCCGCCCATCCCCACGCCCACGAGGAAGTCGTCGCCGTGGAAGAGCGCGATGACCAGCCCCTGGAGCAACAGCTCGGTGCCCACGAAGACGCCCGCCGCGCAGCACCCGGCCCAGGGGAGCTTCCCCAGCTCCGCGTCAATCGCGGACGCCAACTCCGGAGCGTCGTACTGGTCCGTGCACAGCATGAGCGCGAAGGTGGGCGCGTCCACGCCTCGCAGCGCCTGATGGCTCGCCTCCCGCGCCGCGGCGGCGCAATCCGGCGAGCGGCTCTTTCCAATCTGGATCCGCATGGGCCCTTGAAGAATCGATACCCACGCGGGAGCGGGCGTGCAGGGCCCACGGGGCCCACGAAAAACGCCGGAGCACCCAGGGGGCGCTCCGGCGTTCGTGCTTCAGCAAGACTGCTCTACCTGTCGCTGGGGGCCGGCTCAGGTGGCCGGGTGGACGGTGCCTTCCTGGTGCGCGGGGGCCGGCGCGGGCGTCACCTCGTCCGTGCCGTGCATCATCCGCTTCAGCATGGGGGCGAGGAACAGCAGGATGACGCCCGCCAGGCCCGCGCCGATGACGATGGTGAGGAACACGCTGAACTCGCCCATCTTCTCCGAGTAGCCACCCAGCACGCCGGACAGCTTGTTGGCCACCGCGTTCGCCAGGAACCACACGCCCATCATCGCGGACACGACGCGCTGGGGCGCCACCTTGCTCACCATGGACAGGCCCACCGGCGACAGGCACAGCTCGCCCATGGTGTGGAAGAGGTACGCCATGATGACCCACCACGCCGCCGCCTTGCCGTCCGCCGCGCTCTCCTTGGAGGCGCCCAGCATGAAGGCGAAGCCCACGGCCAGGAAGATGAGGCCCAGGGACATCTTCACCGGGATGCTCAGGTCCTTGCCCTTCGCCGCCAGCGAGCTCCACACCGCCGCGAAGAGGGGCGCCAGCGTGACGATGAAGACGGAGTTGAAGTTCTGGAACCAGGTGGTGGGCACCTCCCAGCCGAACATGGTCCGGTCCACCTTCTGGTCCGTGTAGAGGTTCATCAGGCCGCCGGCCTGCTCGAAGCCCGTCCAGAACGCGACCACGAACAGCGCGATGATGAAGATGACGATGATGCGGTCCCACTCCTGGCGGCTGAAGGCGTGGTGCTTGCCGTCCGGCGTCGTCTTCTGCGCCTCGGTGGGGCGCGGCGCGGGCGCGAGGCCCACGGTGCCCAGGAACCTGCGCGAAAGCGCCATGAAGATGATCAGGCCCAGCGTCATGCCCACGCCGGCGGAGCCGAAGCCCCAGTGCCAGCCCACGCGCTCACCCAGCGTGCCGCAGATGAAGTTGCCCAGCACGGCGCCCAGGTTGATGCCCATGTAGAAGATGGTGAAGGCACCGTCGCGCCGGCCGTCACCCGCGGGGTACAGCCCGCCCACCATGGTGGAGATGTTGGGCTTGAAGAAGCCGTTGCCGATGATCAGGAAGCCCAGGCCCGCGTAGAAGATGGAGATGCCGGGTAGCGCTAGCAGCAGGTGGCCAATCACCATCAACGCGCCGCCCAGCACCACCGCCTTGCGCTGGCCGATGTAGCGGTCCGCGATGTAGCCGCCCAGGATGGGCGTCAGGTACACGAGGCCCGTGTACGTGCCGTACAGGCCCAGCGCGTCCGCCGCGGACCAGCCAAACCCGCCCCGCACCTTGTCGGTGAGGAAGAGCACCAGCAGGCCGCGCATGCCGTAATAGGACATGCGCTCCCACATCTCGGTGGCGAACAACAGGTACAGGCCCGGGGGATGCCCCTTGCGGGCCTCGCCCGCGGCGACGGTGCTTTGCATGCCGTGAGTTCCTCGAACGGATTTCTTGTGAGGGGGAACGAAAAGTCGCGCGACTGTAACAGGAGTCCCGCCCTCGGCGAGGACAGAGGACACCCCGCGTCCATGGGAATTCCCGCCCCCTGCGCGGGCGGCCCGTCGAGCCCCCCGCGCGCTGTCCGTTCGTGGCGGGCCGCGTCAGCCGATGCGCCGCGACCACCGCCCGCGACTCGCACCCGTGGTGGGGGTGGCGGCCAGGGGCTCCGCGTGGGCCGGGCGCAGCGGCAGCCGGACCTCCACGCGCGTGCCCTTGCCCATCTGGCTGGTGATGTGGATGCGGCCGCCGTGCTGCAGGATGATGCGGCGGCTCAAGGCCAGGCCCAGGCCGGTGCCCTCCCCGGCGGCGCGAGTGGAGAAGAAGGGCTGGAAGAGCCGCTCCAGGTCCTCCGGGCGGATGCCCACGCCGGTGTCGGAGATGATGACCAGCGCCTCGTCGCCCTGCTGGGCCGTCTCCACCTGCACGCGGCCGGCGTCGCCCACCGCGCGCACGGCGTTGTCCAGCAGGTTGAGCCATACCTGGTTGAGGGTGCCCGGGTCGCCCCAGATGGGCTCCGCGCACTGGTAGGTGCGCTCCACCACGACGCCCGGGGGGATGCGCCAGCCCAGCACGTTGAGCGTGGAGTCGAGCGCCGTGTCCAGCCGCACCGCCACCGGCTTCTCCGCCGTGCGCACGAAGGACAGCAGCGACTCCGCCAGGTGGCGGATCCGCTGGCCGCACTCCTCCATGACCTCCAGCATCGCGGAGCCCAGGTCGGGGTCGCCGCCCGTCTGCTTCCCCTGCATGACCTCCTTCAGCGGGATGAGCGCGTTCATCAGCCCGTTGAGGGGGTTTCGCACCTCGTGCGCGAAGCCGGAGGTGAGCAGGCCAATGGCCGCCAGCCGCTCGTTCTCCGCCGCGCGCACGGCCGCCTCGCGCAGGCGCAGCTGCGTCTCCACGCGCGCCAGCAGCTCGCGCGGGCTGAAGGGCTTGCCCAGGTAGTCATTGGCGCCCGCGCCCAGGGCCTCCACCTTGGCGGAGATCTCCTGGCGCGCGGTGAGCAGGATGACGGGCATGTCCACCGTCTGCGCATGCGAGCGCAGCTGCACCAGGAGGTTCAGGCCGGACAGCACCGGCATCATCACGTCGGACACCACCAGGTCCGGCCGCTCGTCCATGGCGCGGCGCACGCCCTCTTCACCGTTGGTGGCCTCCAGCACCCGGTAGCTGGGCGCGAGGATGTCCGCGATGAAGGCGCGGATCTCCGCGTCGTCCTCCACCACCAGGATGCGCGGGGCCTTCGAGTCCGCGCGCGTGTGGTCCTGGGGCTCCGTGGGGCGCTGCGTCCCGGCGACGGTGGCGGCCAGCACGGTGGCGAAGCGGCCGGAGCTGCGGCGCTCACGGCGCGTGGGCAGGTCCGTGGAGCGGCGCTCGCGCAAATCCTCGCGCAGATGCTGCGTCCCCTTGGGCAGCCGCACGCGGAAGCTGCTGCCCTGGCCCGGCGTGCTCGACACCTCGATGCCGCCCGAGTGCAGCTCCAGCGTCTCCTTCACCAGCGCCAGGCCGATGCCGCTGCCCCCGAAGCGCCGCGTGCCGGACGTATCCGCCTGGGCGAAGCGGTCGAAGATGACGGCCAGGTCCGCGGGCGCCATGCCCTGTCCCGTGTCCACCACCTCCACGTGCACGTCCGCGTCGTCCTCGCGCAGGCGCACCGCGATGCTGCCGCCGGCCGGGGTGAACTTGAGCGCGTTGGAGACCAGGTTGTGGAACACGCCCTCGATCCGCTCCGCGTCCACGTGCACGGGCGACACCGGGCCGCCCTCCAGCGACAGTGAAATCCCCTGCTTCTCCGCCACGGTGCGGAAGGGCAACAGCTGCGAGGACAGGAACGCGTGCAGCTCCAGCGGCTGGTAGCGCAGGCGCACCTTGCCCGCCTCCAGCTGCGCCAGGTTGAGCAGGTTGTCGATGAGCCGCAAGAGCCGCTGCGTGCTGCGATCCAACGTCACCAGGTGCTGCCGCACCACCGTGGGCAGCGACTCCGGCTCCTTCTGGAGCGTGTCCAGCGACAGCAGGATGAGCGTGAGCGGCGTGCGCAGCTCGTGGCTCACGTTGTCGAAGAACTCCGTCTTCAACCGGTCCTGCTCGCGCTGCTTGACGAGCGCCGCCTCCAGCTTCTCGTTGGCCTCCGACAGTTCGCGCGTGCGCGCGGCGACGCGGTCCTCCAACGCGACGTTGCTGCCAAACACTTCGTCGTAGCGCTGCTGCAGCTCCCGCAGCGAGCCCATGTTGGCCTGGGCCTGCGCCGCGAGCAGTTCGTCCTTGCGCTTGAGCTCGCGCCGCCGGTCCAGCCAGCCGCCCAGCGCGAAGCCGCCCATGCCCAGCGACGTCACGGAGAAGAGCGCGTCGCCCCAGCCCAGCTGCGTGGCCAGCAGGCCGCTCACCATGCCCAAGAGCAGGCCCAGGTAGTGGCCCCAGAGCGTGGGCGGGTCGGTCCAGGTGAGGTGGTAGCGGCACGCCTGGCCGCCCAGCACCTGGCACTCCGTCTCCCGCACCTCCGCGGGCGCCAGGCCCCAGATGGTGGGGAAGGACGCGAACTGGCCCATGCGCAGCTCGCAGATGTTGCGGTTCTGCTCCGGGATGGCGCTGCGGTAGGACAGCTTGAGCCGCTTGTGCTCCAGCAGGTCCACCGTGAACGCCCCCACCCGGTTGTAGCTGGGGGAGAAGTCGATGGTCTGCTTGTAGCAGGCCTTGGGCGAGCCGAAGGCGCGCAGCATGTAGAAGACGAAGCCCAGCGCCTGCGGCGACGCGGTGAACAGGCCCGCCTCGCGCATGAAGCGCGAGTCACCGGACTCGTCGCGCAGGGCCGCGGCCACGCGCTCCAGGAAGCGCAGCGAGACGTAGTTGGTGGGCTGGCGCATGTAGTCCAGCCCCAGGCTGAACCCGTGGTCGCGCCAGGCCTTGGCCAGCCGCTCCGCGCCGTAGCGGTGCTCGAAGTACAGCAGCAGCGTGGACGTGGCGCGGACGCTCACCTCCGGAGCGTTGTCCGGTGACACGTCCTGCACCTTCACCGCCGGCAGGCGTTGGGTCACGGCTTCGTTCCTTCGGTGACGAGCGTCACCGCGTACTTCAGTCCCTCCGGGTCCTCGAGCATCGCCAGGAAGTCGGCGCAGTGCGCCTGGTAGGCCTCCAGTCCGCCGAAGGCCGCCGTGCCCACCGGCGCCAGCGCCTCGAAGCGCGTCTTCCAGTCACGCACGAGCCGGGCCTCCGCCGCGCCCGGGGAGAGGTAGAAGGGCATCAGGTGCACGCGCACGTCGGTGAGCCCCGCGCGGCGGAACTCGGAGAACAGCTTGCGGCCGACGTACAGGTCGAACCCGCGCGACGCCAGCGCCTCCACGATGCGCTGGGTGCCCGCGCGCAGGTGCTCCGGGAAGGGCCAGTTCTGGAACCCCAGCCCGTCGATGTCGGACACCACCACCCGCCCCCCGGGCCGCGTCACGCGGATGAGCTCCGCGAGCGCCAGGTTGCGGTCCGGCAGGTACTCGAAGACGTACTGGCTCCAGGCGTAGTCGAACGCGTCCGGGGGCAGCCCGGTGGTGCGCACGTCCGCCTGGAGGAACGTCAGGTGCGGGCGGTGGGCGTTGCGGGAGCGGGCCTCCGCGACGCGGCCCTCGTGCAGGTCCACGCCGGTGACGTGGCCGCCCTCCCCCACCAGCTCCGCCATCAGCTCCGCGATGCCGCCGGGGCCGCAGCCGGCGTCCAGCACGCGGTCCCCCGGCTTGAGGCCCGTGCGGCGCAGCATGGCGCGCGTGTCCTGGGACTGCTCCTGCTCCAGGAGTCGGCGGGACTCGTCGGCGGATTCCATGAGGTACATCACCGCACCTCCTGCTTCAGGTTGGACGCCACGGCCTGGGCGGAGGCCCGGGGCTTCGAGCGCCGCCGCATGGGCATCTGCCGCTCGAAGAGCGAGCGCCAGGCCTCGCACCAGCGGCGCACCATGGAGCGGTGGAAGGTCCACTCGGAGAAGCAGCCCTGGTCCACGAAGCCCAGCTCGCGCAGGGCCGGCACGTCCAGCGCGTCCACCAGGCCCAGCGCGGAAGCCCGGCCCCGTTCGCGCGCGTGCGCCATGCACCGCAGCGCCAGCGCCGCCACCGCGTCCTTCGCGCGGGGGTGCTCGCGGTCCGCCACCACCAGGTTGAAGCCGTTGGTGACCTCGATGAGGCTCAGGCCCGGCGTGGCCTCGTCCTGGAGCGCCATCGCGAGCGGACCGTCCTCCCCGTCCACCACGAACATCCGCCGCTCGCGGTGCAGCCCCGCCGCCCGGAAGCGCTCACCCAGGACGCCTTCCGGGCCGGGGTCCGCGCGCAGGTCCTCGCTGAGCAGGCGCACCAGCTCGCCCCGGCGGCGCAGGTACGACTCCAGCCACTGGCGGTCCTCCGGGCCGGCCTCGCGCACGGCGGGCAGCGCCCCTGTGCCCACGACGTGGTTCTGGCCCAGGTCCGCGCGCAGGTAGTGGAACTGGCGCAGGTGGCACAGCCCCTGGCCCTCCAGCACGCGCGCCAGCCACGTGCCCAGCCGGTGCGGCCACCGGTTGTCGGTGCGCCACATGTAGCGGATGAACTCCACGTCCTCCATCGCCTCGCCCACCTCCACCGCGAGCGACGTGAGCTCGCTGGAGATCTGCTCGCTGCGGCGGAAGCCCGGCATCACGGCCAGGTGCTGCACCAGCCACGTGCCGGAGTACATGCGCAGGCCGTTGACGTGCCCCAGGAGCCGATGTTCCTCCGTGAAGACGAGCGAGCGCCCCAATTCGCGCGCGAGGCTCAGCCGCTCGTGCGTCTCCTCCAGCACGGGCAGGACGCGGGACTCCTCGCCGAAGGGGTGGTCCGGGTGGAAGGTGTAGTGGGCATCCTCCATCATCCGCCAGACGTCCGGGAAGCGGAACACCGCGCCGTCGCGCACCTGGGGGGCGCGCGCGGCCACGAACGCATCCACGATGGCGTCGCGCACCGCGCGCGGCATGTCCAGGATGCGCACGCCGCAGCGGTAGGGCCTCAGGCGCTGATCCTGCCGGGACTCGAACGGCACGACGTCCACCGAGCGCACCTCCACGCGGCACGCCACCTCCAGGCCGTCCGGCAAGAGCAGCGTGGTGTCCAGCTGCGAGCCCACCGGCAGCACCTCGCACGACGCGTCGATGGGGAAGGCGAACCCGCCCGCGCCCAGGTCCAGCACCGCGCGGGTGATGCGCTGGCCGCTGAAGGGCGAGGTGAAGCCCACGAGGAAGCGGTGCTGCGCGCCGGGGCGGAAGCGCGGCTGGCCGCGCCGGTTCTCCACCGCGAGCGAGCGGGGCAGCCCCAGCGCCACGCCGTCATGCCCCACGTGGAGCATGCTGGTGACGCCCCGGTAGTGCTGGCCGCCCATCTCGAAGGAGAGGTGGACGACCTCGCCCACGCTCGTGGGCAGCGCCGGGGACACCTGCCCGCGCAAGAGGCCCCGCTCGTCGCTCGCCTCCACCGTCGCGTTCTCCAGCCGGAAGTGCGCCGCCTGGCTGTCCGGCGGGTGCAGCCACACGGGCAGCTCGCGCCGGAGCGCCTTGCGCAGCGCGGCCTGCACCGCCACCGCGTCCCGCAGCGTGCGCGGCGGGGCGGCGGTGGACTCGTCTTGGGAAGGGCGCCAGGAGATGCCCACCCGCAGGAAGGCGTGCGTCCCCTGCTGGATGGGGGTGGCGTGCCGCACGTAGGCGCGCGCCACGTGCAGCACGGGCCGGCCGTCGCGAACCATGACCAGCGAGTCCAGGGGCGTGCCCGGCAGGAAGGCCGCGAGCGACGCGTCCATGGGCACCTGGAGCGCGGCGCCGAAGTGGCCCAGGTCCTGGCACTCCGCGATGAAGGGCTGGCCGCGCAGCTTGAAGTCCACGCGCATCCCCGCGTCCAGCGACACGCGCGTGGAGGCGCGCAGCTGGAGGATGTCGCGCAGGCGCAGGGTCAACTCGCCTTCGGTCAGCGCGTCATCCACCGTGCTGAAGACGTGCCCCTCCGCGGCCGTCTCCACCAGCTCCTCCAGCCCGTGCTGATCCGACCGGGCGCAGACGAACACGCAGACGGCCTCCGGCGCCGCGCGGTCCACGTGGCGCAGGAAGCGGCGCGCGTTGTCCGCGGGCGCGATGATCAACGTGGGCACGGATGACTCCATGCACCGCGTGGCTTCCAGCTGTGAGCCCACCACCGAGACACGATGCGCGTTCAACGCGGACTTCAGCGCGTTGCGGCGCACCTCGTTGGGGTGGACGATGAGGACTTCATGAGTCGGCACGCTCATGGATTTTCTCCGACGCGCAAGAGTCACACCGGCGCCCGTGCATGGCGCCATTCCCGTCGACACGGGGCTCGCACGCGCCCCGTTCCGCCATCCACTTGTCTTGAGTGTCCGAGCCAGGTGCTCTCTCTTGTTGCCAGCGGGCCCGCGCTGAGACGCCTTCCCGGTGAGCCGCCGGCGAACAACCACCGTGTACTTTACCTGCTCCCATGAATTAGGTGATGTACGCGGGGGTAAGAGACTTTCCGGAATAGGTTAAAGACGCGCGGTCAGCCCGGACCCCTTGGTGGGTAGGACGCACGGAGGGAGTGCCGCTCAGCGCGCTGGCCCCGGGCGTCCGTCGCGGTTACAGAATGCGCGGGCGACGAGGAGGCCCCCCATGGGCGAGACGGTGGATTACGAGGCCGGAATCCGGGAGCTGAAGCGCTCCATGAACGCGGTCATCCTGGCGCACTACTACCAGGAGAGCGAAGTGCAGGACGTGGCTGACTTCGTCGGCGACAGCCTCGCGCTGGCGCAGGCGGCGGCCCGGACGGAAGCGGACGTCATCGTCTTCTGTGGTGTGCACTTCATGGCGGAGACCGCCAAGATTTTGAATCCTACCCGACAGGTGTTGCTCCCGGACCTCAAGGCCGGCTGCTCGCTGTCGGACCGCTGCCCCCCCGCGGCCTTCAAGGCATTCAAGGACAAGCACCCGGACGCCTTCGTGGTGTCGTACGTGAACAGCTCCGCCGCGGTGAAGGCGATGAGCGACGTCATCTGCACGTCGTCCAACGCCGTCCGCATCGTGAACCAGATTCCGAAGGACCGGCCCATCCTCTTCGCGCCGGATCAACACCTGGGCCGTCACGTGATGAAGGAGACGGGCCGGGACATGGTGCTGTGGCCGGGCAGCTGCATCGTCCACGAAATCTTCAGCGAGAAGAAGCTGGTGGGGCTGAAGGTGGAGCACCCGGACGCGGAGGTGGTGGCCCACCCGGAGTGCGAGCAGCAGGTGCTGCGGCACGCGGACTTCATCGGCTCCACCAAGGCCATCCTCGACTACGTGGTGAAGAGCCCGAAGAAGAAGTTCATCGTGGTGACGGAGGCCGGCATCCTCCACCAGATGAAGAAGGCCGCGCCGGACAAGACGTACATCCCGGCGCCGCCGGACAACGGCTGCGCGTGCAACGAGTGCCCGTACATGCGCCTGAACACGCTGGAGAAGCTCTACCGGTGCATGAAGGACAGGACGCCGGAGCTGGTGCTGCCGGCGGACCTGCAGCACGCGGCGCTCGCTCCCCTGAAGCGGATGCTGGAGTGGTCCGCCTGAAACACGGTGGGGCGCGGGACTGTCGCCCGCGTCCCATGTTTGGCAACTCGCGTCTTGCGGATGGCGGGCCCAAGTGCCATGGAAGAGACGTGGCCTTCCGATTTCTCGCACTTCCCGCCCACCGGCTGGTGGACTTCCCCAAGACGCTGCCAGACGAGGAGCGGCTTGAGCCGAACCTGCCTCCGGTGCTCGAAGCCGTGGAGCGCGCCCTCGCCGGCGCCGAGTTCCGCGACCTGAAAGCCCGCGACCGCCTGCGCGCCCTGCTCCAGGGGGACCGTCCCCCGGCCCTGGGCTCGCCGGGAAAGGGCTACGGCCCCAGCGCCATCTTCGCCCAGCCGCCCCAGGACCTGCCGGCGCTGCTGCGCCTAGCGGACGAGCTGGAGCACCTGGCCCGCCGGGAAGCCGGCGAGCGCGCCCTGGTGTGGAAGTGCGGCGAGTGCAGTGCCCGCTACGCGGTGCCGGTGGCCCTGGTGCGCCAGGTGTCCATCCGCTGCGAGCGCTGCGGGCACCCGGTGCAGCTGTCCTCGCAGCAGAGCCTGGGCGAGGAGGCCCTCATCGACCCGTTCCAGGGCGCGGTGAACACCAGCCGGCATGAGCTGGCGGCCTTCTTCCGCGAGGCCATGGCGCGCGGCTGGCCCGTGCTCGTGGCCGAGGGCGGAATCCCCGCGCCGCGCGGGCGCTCCTCCAGCCCGCAGGCCTGAGCCGCCCGTAACGCCTGGGGGCCATCCACGGCCCCCCGTCCCTGCCTCAGATGAAGATGCCGGCGGAGGCGTCGTTGCGCGCCTCCTGGAGCTGCTGCGTGGCGGGGCTGCCGCGCAGCGCGTCCGTCACCTGGCGCGGCGCATGGCGGCCCGAGCACTTGGAGCACTCGCACTTGCCGCGCTTGCAGGTGCAGTCCGCCTTGCTGCCGCAGGAGCACCTGGCCGTCAGCAGCTGATCCAGCTCCTCCAGGGGGCGCGGGGCGTCGTCCTGCTTCGCCTCCGGCGCGGGCGTCTGGGGCGCGGCGCCCTTGGAGGCCGCCGCCTTCGCGTGGGCCTCGCAAGCGTGGGCGCTGGCGGGCACCAGCCAGAGGCCGCCCAGCAGCAATCCCGCGGTCATCAACGTCGCGCTGCGTGCCATGTCCGCTCTCCTTGGCGAAGGCCCCGGAAGCCATTGGGGGGAGGCGTCCGCCGTCCTCGGCCTATAGCGCAGGGCATTCCCCCTGCCAAGGCGTTCGCACGTACCTTTGCCTACCCTTCAACGGAGCACACGGTGCGCTCGCCGGGCGCCAGGGCGCGCGCGTACAGTCCGCGCCCTCCTGCCCGTGACGAACCGAACCGACCGCATCGCCTTCGCCGCCGCGCTCGTCCTGGGGGCGCTCCCGCTCTGGGTGTCGCGCGCCATCCCCATGGTGGACCTGCCGCAGCACCTGTACCTCATCTCGGTGCTGCACCGGCTGGACGACCCGACGACGCTCTACCCCACGCTGTTCGCGGCGCGGCACGAGCTGACGCCCTACCTCGGGTACTACTACCTCGTCAGCGCGCTCAACTGGCTGTTGCCGCTGGAGCTGGCCAACCGCGTCTTCCTCACCGCGTACGTGGTGGGGATGCCGCTGGGCATGGCGTTCCTGCTGCGCGGCCTGGGCCGGCCGTCGTGGCCCGCGCTGCTCACGCTGCCGCTGGCGTACGGGGACAGCTTCGGCTGGGGCTTCATCAACTACCTGGCGGCGCTGCCGCTGACGCTCGTGTGCTGCGGCCTCTTCGTGCGGACGCTGACGGACGCGCCGCGCCGGACGCGCTGGGGCGTGGGGCTGGCGGTGTGCCTGGTGGCGGTGCTGCTCTTCCACGTGCAGGCCTTCGGCTTCCTGGCGTTCGGGCTGCCGTGGCTGCTCTTCACCACCCCGGTGCCGGAGGACTCCACCGCGCACGGAGTCGCGGCCCGGCTGCGGCCGCGCGTGCCGGCGCTGCTGGGCGTGGTGCCCGGCGTGGCGCTGTTCCTGTCGTGGGTGGTGCTGCGCTTCGGCAACCCGCCGGACATCCAGCCGGGCGCGCCATGGAAGGCGTGGGGGCCCACGTTCTCGCCGCAGAACCTGGCGTGGAAGGGCTTCGAGCAGAACCGCGCGGAGTTCTTCCAGGTGCTCGCCAACACGTTCCACGACGGCTCGGACCGCTGGCCGCTGTATGCCTGTCTCTTATACACCTCT
>NZ_RAWL01001222.1:0-424 GCF_003668885.1 Corallococcus sp. AB049A
GTAGATTCACACTTCTTGAATTGATCTGTGAGCACGTCCTCTTAGATTTTGGTCAGAATGCGCGGACCAGAAGCAACGGCATGCAACGGCTCAGGACAAGGAAAATTCTTCGTCGGTGCAAGATGCCCGAGCTTGGTGTTGGCGGCAATAAGAGCAGGAAAAACGTGCGCGGCGACATCGTCAGACCGCGCACACGCTCCCACATTAGTCATGCTAGCGCCTTTCGGCGAGGAACACGTGCGCCCTGGCCTGTGTCGCGACACGATAGAAGAATGGGCACTGGGAGGCCATGCATTCGTGAGTCTGACTCTGGACTCTGGAGTCATGGTTCTGGCTTTCTGTGGCGCGTTTGACTTTGACGTGGAGACGTTTTCGGCCGTGGTAACCGAAGACGACGCAAGCAGAGCGAGAGTGTGAGCGAGGT
>NZ_RAWL01001223.1:0-424 GCF_003668885.1 Corallococcus sp. AB049A
CCGGACAGACGATCGAGAACCCGCTACCGGTCGCGGCACGGATCGGTGCAGCCTCCTGGCCCGAGGCGATCACGCCATCGACGCCCGCTGCCTGGGCGGCCAACGAGCGTTCGACCACCACGTCCACCGGCTCGCGGTCGACGCCCATCTGCGCCAGATCGGCGCGCCCCATCGAGGTCAGCACGGTCACCGCCAGCAGGCGCATGTCGCTGCTGTTGGCGGCCGCGCAGGCCTCCATCATCGCCGGGTGCCAGCCATGGATGGTGGCGTAGCTCACCGGCCACTGCGACAGGCGCTTGATCACCGCTGCAGCGGTCGCCGGGATGTCGAAGAACTTCAGGTCGGCGAACACGCGCTTGTCGCGGCGGGCCAGCTCATCCAGCACCTGGAAGTACTCGCCGGAGTCCAGCAGTTCCATGCCGAT
>NZ_RAWL01001224.1:0-423 GCF_003668885.1 Corallococcus sp. AB049A
GCGTCAATGGTTCAAATCCTGCATCGGTTTGGACGTGCGCGAGACCGGACGCGACATCTCGTTCTGCGGCCATGCAGTGGCCGAAGACCAGATGCTCGTCATTCCCGACACCCAGGCCGACCCGCGCTTTTCCGACAACCCGCTGGTGACCGGCGCGCCGCATATCCGCTTCTATGCGGGGCGCCCGGTCAGGAACCTGGCTGGCTACCCCGTCGGCACGCTCTGCGTGATCGACCAGAAGCCACGGCCGTTTGAACAGGCCGAGCGCGAGTTGCTTGATGATCTGGCCAGTTGGGTTGAATCTGGATTTCGCGAGCGCGAACTCAGTGAAACGCAGCGCTCCATCCTGACCGAGCTGCAGGTTGCGCGTCACGAAAGCCTGACCGATCCGATGCTGGGCATCTGGAACCGGCGCGCTGCGAT
>NZ_RAWL01001225.1:0-423 GCF_003668885.1 Corallococcus sp. AB049A
GTTACAGTTTCACCATGTTCGACGCGGTGGGCAGCAACAACGCGCGCTCGGCGGTGTTCGGGACCATCTCGAACAACGATCGTTACCTGCTATACGTGCCGACCAGCACGAGCGATGCTCTCGTCAGCTATGATACGCCGGCGACCCGCGACAGTCTGGAGGCGCTGATCAACGCCACCAACCTGAAGAAGTATCGCGGCAAGATTGCGGACAAGAACATCGCCCGCAACCGCGCCTTCACGCGCATCGACCTTCACCTGGAGCAGGAGTTGCCGACCTTTATCGGCAAGTCGCGCGTGTCGGTCTTCGCGGACGTGAACAACCTGCCCAACCTGCTCAACTCGAAGTGGGGCGGCGTGCGTGCGATCGGCTTCCCGGCGACCTCGGCGGTCGTGCAGGTCCAGTGTCTGAGCGCGGCGGTGC
>NZ_RAWL01001226.1:0-423 GCF_003668885.1 Corallococcus sp. AB049A
TTTCAACCTCCTGCGCCTCTCAACAGGTGGTTGTGGGTAGATGGGGTCAGAACTCGATATGAAGGGTCAGACTCTTGCGGTGATACAACGCTCGCCGCACCAGCTCGGCGATTTCGTCCTCGCTGCGCAATCCCTGGTCGCCGTCTTTTCCCAGACGGACGTGGAGACCAAACCCGCTTTGCACGAGCAAGTATTGCGGGTCCGCTTCCGGTGTCTCTGGGCTCTCTAGATCGGCAGCGGTGATAGCTTCTTCGTGGAAAGCGTCTTCGGGAATGTGGTCGGGCGATGGCATGGGGGCTCCGTCTTGGTTTGGATACCCCTTTGCAATAGCGCACCATCGCCGGTTGTAAAGGCCTACGCGGCTTCAGCCATCGGTGCGCCCGACAGGAGGGCGATGGCTTCCATGGCCTCTTTGCTCAGAGG
>NZ_RAWL01001227.1:0-423 GCF_003668885.1 Corallococcus sp. AB049A
GCGTTTATTCGCGTGATTTACTGCGGGGTATTGCCGAACGGCGCGCAGCGACAGAAAACCGAGCGCGTGCGCCAACCGGTTACTGCGAAATGAATGATTCTGAAACGGGGTTCAAGTGTTAACGGCAACTTTGCAGATCGTCAAGACTTTGACACGACAAATCCTATTGCCGTGAAGCAGTTCACTATTTCACGTGTTTATAAAGGCATTTTGTTAGACATACGTGACGAACTGCTGGCGCATGAAAACGGATGTAACTAGCGGCCAGATCAGCAATTTCACGCACACAAAGAAAAACCCGCCGACAAAGCGGCGGGTTTTTCCATACGCGGTGGCATTGCGGCCTGCGCGGAACGCTGCGATCAGCCGCACCACACCCGCGCGTTGCGGAACATGCGCATCCACGGCGAATCACCCTGCCAT
>NZ_RAWL01001228.1:0-423 GCF_003668885.1 Corallococcus sp. AB049A
ACCTTGGAGGTTCCAGCTATTCTCTCTCTGCATGATCCCAGCGCCGTCAACAATCCACTGGACTCACTTGCGCCTCATACCACCTGGTGTTCGCGTTCCCAACGCTCCTCCCCGCGGCGGCCTGGCGCGCCGCCCCTCGCAATTTGTTGGCACGGCGGTACAGCTTCGATGAAGGTTCGAAATAGCGGGAAACAGCCAAAGACGCCATCCAGTACGTCAAGGCAAAGGCGATACACACACTCGCCAACGTGCTCAGCCAGACTTTGAACCCCATCTTCGGAGAGAGAGTCTGGATGTCGCCTACTGCGAGAGCATCTGAGAATGGCCACCAGCGAAGAACCTCGTAAACAAGAAAGTTGAGGATCGCGTGGGAGACGACGCCTGGGACGAGCAGCCACCATATGCCGTTGTCCATGACTATAT
>NZ_RAWL01001229.1:0-423 GCF_003668885.1 Corallococcus sp. AB049A
CTCACGTACCTGCTGGAGCACGGCCGGGAGGAGCTGCTTCACCGCTTCAACCAGTCCCCCCCCGGCCACCTGTCCAAGGCCTGGCGTCAGCCCGTGGTGTAGTAGCCCAGACCCGGAGGCAGTCCATGTCGCTGCGCTGGCTGTGCGTGATGTGGCTGCTGTTCGTGACAGGTTGCGCGACGTCACGGACGTGGCGGTTGGACACGGGAGAAGGCCCGGCGCGTGAGTACACACCGCGCACGGAGACACGGCCCGTGTCACTGGATGGAGACACCTTCCAGGAGACGGTGCGAACGCTGGCGCGCGGTGCGCCGGTGCCGAAGCGTCCACGAGCCTCGTTGGGCGTCGTGTCCGTGAACAGCGTTCGCGTGTCGCAAGGTGGCTCGGAGCTGGAGGCCGCCTATGGACGCTGGTGCGTGCGCA
>NZ_RAWL01001230.1:0-422 GCF_003668885.1 Corallococcus sp. AB049A
GTAGAGCTCGCGGGCTTCCTCGGTCACCGAGAAATCCATGTCCACGCTCACTTCCGGGTTGACGCGGCCGGGGCCAGTCATCGGTTCCAGCAGTTCGCGGATGCGCTGGTTGAACGAAGTTTCCTGGCGGCGCACCTGCTCGAACTGGGCCGCGTTGACCGCCGCCTCGCTGTTCGGGTCGGTAATGCTGAGCATGCGCCCGCTCTGGTCGACCACGGTCACCCGTTCCGGCGCGAGGTCCGGAATGCTGGCGGCGACCATGTGCACGATGGCATCGACCTGGCTGCGTTCCAGCTGCTGGCCGCCACGCAGTTCCAGGGTGACCGAGGCGCTGGCCACGTCACGCTGGCGGGTGAACGCGCTGGGCTTGGGAATGGCCAGGTGCACGCGCGAATCGCGCACCGGGCGCAGCGTGTTGATGG
>NZ_RAWL01001231.1:0-422 GCF_003668885.1 Corallococcus sp. AB049A
GTTGAGCAGCTTGCCTTCGTAGTTGACGCGCACCTTGCTGCTCGGCAGCGGACGCTCGCCGCTGCCCGGGCGGATGACCTGGTACTGCAGGCCCGACGGGGTGGTTACCACGCCGGGCTGGGTCTTGTTCTTGGCCAGGAACGCATTGCCTTCCTCGCGGTTGGTCTGCGCGGCAGCGGCGGCCTTGGCCTGCATTTCGGCCTGCTTGCTGCCCATGAACGCCTGGATGGTGGCGGTCGCGTCAGCTTCCGTCAACTTCGGCTGACCCTTGCTCAGGCCGGTGCTGATCGCGTCAAACAGCGAGGCGACATCGATGTCGTTCTTCAGCTGTGCCAGCGACGGGCCGACCGAGTAGGAACCGATCATCTGCGACACCTTGACGCGGTCGACCTTCGGCGGCTGCGAACCCGGCGCCATGCCCG
>NZ_RAWL01000124.1:0-20687 GCF_003668885.1 Corallococcus sp. AB049A
TCACGCCCCACGACGTGCACCACGGCCTGGCCGCCAGGCGCATCGCGGCTCGGGCCGCCGTGCTCTCCGCCGCCTACGCCGCTCACCCCGAGCGCTTCCCTCGCGGCCCACCCAAGCCGCAGACGCTACCGAGTGCCGTCTGGATCAACAACCCCGCCCGGTTGGCCAACTCACTGGAGGTTGCGCAGTAATCTCACGAACTCGCTGTCTCACTCACGTTGACAGGTTCCGCAGCCTGCCCGCCTTTCCTTCGAACCTGTTCGCAGCAATGAAGCGCTCAGAGCCCTTCATGCGAACGTCTGGAAGAGTGACAAGGCTCGTGACCGCCGCAACCAGGTGGCGCTGGTCCAGACTTTGGCAACACAGCTCATGCTTGAGCAGGGCTGGGTATTTTTCCACTTCGATGGAGACCGTCCCTGGTCTGAACGTTCCTCCAGCGAGAACGAGGAGAAGTTCGAGCAAATCATTGAGGCGAAGGTCTACGCGCTGCTCGTCGGGAGCCTTTCGGCGCAAGCAGCAAAAACCGCCGCGCCCTTCACACAGCAGGAAGTCGAAGCCCAAGCGCGCCAGCGGATGAATCGCCTCAAGAGGATCGTCCCATTCTACAGCATTGAAGCCTGGCTTTTCCAAAACACCCGTGTGGCCATCCGTCTTTGCGAGCGCCATTACGGTGGGCGAGACGCCGACCAGTTCCAACGCTGGGAGCAAGAGCGGCACACGCTCGATGAGGTCAGGAAGCCCAAGGAACAGGTCTGCCTGGGCGCGAAGCACAACAGCGCACTGGCCTCCGAGGCATTCCCTGCGCGCGATGTGCATGCCGCAGGATGCTCATTTGCATCGGTCGTGGACAAACTCTGCCAGGACGAAGAGCTGCGCAAGGCGCTCCAGCAGACCTACGACTTCCCAGTGACCTCGGTGTGACCACTCGCTGCGCCCCTGTGCCTCACAGAGCGCCTGCGCCTGCGCGAATGGTCACGTCCAGCTGTTCACGCCCGCACCGCCCTGGGGGACTGTAGCCCCTCACGAAGGCCCAGGGGTACAGGTGCGCCATGGCACCACCGCCCGAGCAGTTCGAGTCCACGAAGCTCCGCGCCCTCGACGTCCTCCTCCGGGAGGGCTTCGACCGGGCCGCCCTGGAGAGGGCCGTGGCGGCGCTCGGCGGAGCGGAGCGGTGGATCATCCGCCCGGCGCCCTATGAGCCCACCGGCCGTGCGTTCGACCTGCTCCCGCCCGGCATCATCGAGCCCGCGCAGGCGTGGGAGCTGGCACGCCGGCTCCAGGCGGACCCGGGTGTGGAGGATGCGGATCCGGCGTTCGAGGCGGTCTACGCGGAACCGGGTCCAGCCGGGGACACGGCGCGGACGTTCAACGCGAATGACTGTGATTGGAGCCTGCGCTTCGTGAAGGCGGACCAGGCGTGGCTGCTGCCCGGCGGCGCGAGCCAGGGCGCAGGCATCCTCATCGGGCATCCGGACAGCGGCTACCTGCCCCACCCCGAGTTGGGACCGAACTTCACGCCGAGGCTCGGCTGGGACTTCATCGACGACGACCCCACGACGGAGAACCCGGGCGGAGGCCACGGGCTGGGCACCGCGAGCGTCCTGTCCAGCCCGTACAACGGCCCGAACGCGGATGGGACGCTGTTCGTGGATGGCATCGCGCCGAAGGCCGAGGTCATCCCGCTGCGCGTCGCGAAGCCCACGCTGTTCGTCCCCGCGCCCGTGCTGTTCAACGTGGGCGCCGACCGGCTGCGCGACGCCATCGGGTTCGCCATCCAGCGGGGCGTCCACGTCATCAGCATCAGCCTGGGGTGGCTGCCCAATGCCGGAATGCACCGGGCCATCCAGCAGGCGGTGCAGGCGAACATCATCGTCATCGCCGCCGCGGGCAACTACACGGGCCCCATCGTCGTCTGGCCGGGCGCCTACGCCGAGGTCGTCGCGATGGCCGCGTGCAACGCGAGCGCCCAGCCCTGGGCCCACTCCGCCTATGGCAAGGCGGTGGACGCCACCGGCCCGGGCGAGAACGTCTGGACCGCGCAGCCCGTCGACAAGGTCGAGCAGAGCAGCGGCACTTCGTATGCGACGGCCATCGTCGCGGGCATCGCGGCACTCTGGCTGGCGCACCACGGCCGGGATGCGTTGCTTGCGCGATACCAGGGCGGGGCGACGCTCGCGCGGGTCTTCCGCCACGTGCTCCGCGCCACCCGTGACACCTGGCCCCAGAGCCAGCTCGCTTGGGGCGCGGGCCTCGTCAACGCGAAGGCGTGCCTTGAGGCTCCGCTCCCGGGCGTGTCGGAGCTGGAGCCGGCGCTCCGTCAGACGTCTTCCGAAACCGTGGCCGCCACCTTCAGCGGTCTCGATGAGGCCGACGTCCTGAAGGGCCTCGCGACCACGCTCGGGGTCGATGAACAGAAGGCCGCGCGGCTCGACGCGGAGTTCGGGCGCGAGCTGCGGTTCTGGGCGCTCACCGATGCCCCCTTCCGTCGCGCGATCCGCGAAGGGGCCGGAAAGACGCTCCGGGCTGCCCTGCCGCCCTTCTCACCGAGCCTGCGGGCCGCGCTCCGCTGAGCCTTCACAGAACGACAGCACCTGGGCGAACGGATATTCAGCCAGGACGCCGAAGAGCTTGTGCCCGCTGAGCTTCGCCTTGGAGAGCGCGGGGCTGCTCAGTCCACAGAGGAAGCGGGCCGCCTGACGCGGATGCCCCAGCGCCTCCGGGTGCTTCGTCACGAGCGACCGGAACGTGGCCGCGTCCAAATGTTCGCGCAGCTCCGGCCGGGGATGCGGTGGCGGAAGCACGCGCGCCACGCCCGTGCGGCAGTACGTGCAGTGGCCGCACGGCGCTTCGCGGTGCTCACCGAAGTGGGCCACCAGCGCGTTGCTCTGGCAGCCGTCGTGCGTGACGAGCCGGAGCACGTCGCGCACGCGGGACACCTCCTGGGCCTCGCGCTTCTGGAAGCGCTCCTGCAACAGGGCCACGAGCGCCTTGGCGTCCTCGTGCTCGCGCAGCCGCGTGAAGCGCTGGCGCGGTTCGGCCACCTGCACCTCCGCGTAGCCCTGCTCCTGGAAGTAGTCGAGCGCCTTCACCACCCGTTCGCGCGGCTGATTCAACGCCTTCGCGACCTCGGTGACATCGAACGTGTACCAGGTGCGCCCCTTCTTCGCGTGCGCGAACAGCTCCTGCACGAAGCGCGCGCGCTCCCCCTGGAACCGGCCCACGAGCGCATCCACCGAACCCGCCGGCTGCACCTTGTAGCCCGCGTAGTACGGCGTGCCCTGGCGCAGCACGCCCTCCAATTCCAGGTACGTGAGCGCCGTGCGCAGCACCAGGGGCCGCAGGTCGTGGCGGTTGCCCAGCGCGTACAGGTCCAGGTGCAGCTCCGGCCCCGAGCCCAACAGCTCCTTCACCAGCGCCGTCAGCGCCTCCGGCAGCGGCGTGTCCCCGAGCGCGAAGTTCTCCAGCGTGGGCACGTCGTCCGGGCACGCGAGCAGCTCCACCACGGAGGGTTTGCCGTCACGGCCCGCGCGGCCGATCTCCTGGCTGTAGCTCTCCAGTCCCTTGGGCAGGTTGTAGTGATACACGGCGCGCACGTCCGCCTTGTCGATGCCCATCCCGAAGGCGATGGTCGCCACGACGATGCCCTTGGCGGAGTGGGTCCACGCCTCCTGCACCCGCTCACGATCCTCGGATTCGAGCCCCGCGTGATACGCGCTCGCGGGCAGGCCCTCCGCGCTCAAGAGCGCCGCCACGCGCTCCGCTGTCTTCTGCAGCGTGACGTAGACGATGGTGGAGCCGGGCGGGCGCGACTTGAGCCGTTCCACGAGCAGCGCATCGCGCGCCTCCGGCCCCGTGGGCGTGGTCTCCAGCGTGAGGTTGTTCCGGTAGAAGCCGGTGACGACCGCTTGCGACTCCGGGATGCCGAAGCCCTCGCAGATGTCGTGCACCACCTGCGGCGTGGCCGTGGCTGTGAGCGCCAGGATGCGCTCGGCCTGGAGCGTGCGGGCCGCCTGCGCGAGCTTGAGGTAGTCCGGCCGGAAGTTGTGGCCCCACTCGGAGACGCAGTGCGCTTCGTCCACCGCGAAGAGGGAGATGGACAGCTCGCTCAAGAGCCCCATGAAGCGCTCGTTGTTGAAGCGCTCCGGGGCCACGTAGAGCAGCTTCAGCGTCCCGTCGCGCAGGGACTCCGTCACCTCGCGCGACTCCTCCAGCGACAGGGAGGAGTCCAGCCGCGCGGCGCGGATGCCCCGCCGCTCCAGCGCGTCGATCTGATCCTTCATCAACGCGATGAGCGGTGACACCACCACCGTGAGCCCGTCCAGGAGCAGCGCGGGCAGCTGGTAGCACAGCGACTTGCCACCGCCCGTGGGGAACACCGCGAGCGCGGAGCCCTGGGGCTTCAGCAACGCCGTAAGCACTTCACGCTGCCCGGGCCGGAAGGACTCCAGACCGAAGCGCTCCCGCAACACGACGTCCACCGCATCGTCCCGCATCATCCCGCCCTTCCCTGTTCGCCTTCGGAGGATATCGCACCCTCTCGTGCCCCTATGATGCGGACCGCATGCCGACCCACCCTCCCAAGGTGTCTCCCGCGCGTGGCCTGTCTCCTCGGGCGGTGAGCGACCTGCTGCTGCATGCCCGCGCGTCCAACGCGGGCCTGTGGCCAGGGTCGGAGCCCATCGGCGTGGCCCTGCCGCGAGTCGCCCGGGAACTCGACGCACGGGACGAGGAAGGGCTCACGCAGCGGCTGCTGTCCGCCTGGTCAGACACCGTGCGAGCCCATGTCGAAGCGGGCACGCACGAAGTCAGCCTGAGCGGCGGCGTGGACAGCGCGGCCCTGTGCGCGATGGCCGCGCGCCATGCTCCCGGGAAGGTGCGCGCGTGGACCATGGACGTGCACTTCGCGGACGCGGTGGAGCGCGGCAACGCGCGGCGGATGGCGAAGGTGACGGGCGCGGAGCTGGTGGACGTGCACATCCCGGACGCCGTGCTCCCGGACCTGTTCGAGCACGCGGTCCTCGCCAACCAGACGGTCATCCTCAACGCCCGGGCCGTGGCCAGCTACGTCTTCTATCTGGAGGCCCGGCGGCAGGGCGCGGGCCCCGTCCTCCTGAGCGGCGCGGGCGCGGATGAAGTGCTCCAGGGCACGCCGGGGGTGCTCGCCTCCGCGAAGGCGCGCGTGGACGAGGACCGGGCCCTGGCCGCGCGGGTCCTGGTGGCTGTGGACAACTCGGGGGCGCCGTTCCGGGCCGGCTCGCACGATCATGAGACAGCCGCCGGGGCTGTGGACAACTCGGGACCGCCGCGGGCCGGGGCCCGGCGTGGCGATCAGGAATCAAAGCCATCCATTCCCTCCGGGGACCGGGGTTCCGATCAAACCGTGGGTTCTCGCGACGGCTCCCCACCTGTGGACAACTTGAGGACTGTTTCCGAGGACGAAGACAGCGATCACGCCCCGCGCCGCCCCCCTGTGGACAACCTGGTGACCGCGCCGTGGGAGCTGCCCTCGCCGGATGCGCTCCCGTCCGAGGAGCTGCGATACGCCCGGTGGGTGCTCACCGAGCTCATCCTCCCGCCCGAGCTGCGGGGCGCCCGGGCCCATGGGCTCACGGTCCGCACGCCGTACCTGGATGAAGGCTTCGCGCGGGTGGCGCTGGCCCTGCCGGAGGCCGTGCTGTCGCGGGATGGGTTCGGCAAGTGGCTGTTCCGGCACGCCGTGCGGTCGCTGGTTCCGGAGGAGGTCCGCCTGGCGCGCAAGACACCCCGGTACGGGCACACCGCCCTCTCCAGCCCGGTGCGGTCCCGCTGGCTGGAGCTGTATCGCGCGTGGCTGTCTCCTGCCCGGCTGGAACCCCTCCAAGTCATCGACTCGCGGGCGGTGCAGGGCCTGCTGGAGCGCTACATGCGCCTGCCACCGGATGACCCGAAGGCCGGTCCGATGGATCGGCTGTTGATGCGCCTCATGTCCCTGGCCATGCTCCAGGCTCACGCCGAGGCGCCCTCCTGAATGTCCCGAGTCCTCATCGCCACCTCACCCGAGAAGGGCCACCTCAACCCGATGGTCGGCGTGGCCCAATGGCTGCGCCGGCTGGGGCACACCGTCGGATGGTTGTGCATCCCGGAACCCGCGCCGCAGCTGGAGTCCCTGGGCGTGGAGGTGCTGCGGCTGCCGCACGTCGAAGCCGCGCCGCCGGGAATCGAGACGGGAGGCGAGGCGCTGGCGAAGCTGGTGCTCGATGACGTGGCGCTGGGGAAATGGATCCGGGGCCTGCTCCTGGATTCGGTCCCCGCGATGCTGGAGCCCGTGCGCGAGGTGGTGCGCGCCTTCCGTCCCGACGTGATGGCCCTGGACGGGATGCAGTACGCGGCGGTGCTGGCGGCGCACGCGGAGGGCATCCCCTGGGCGGGCGTGTCCTCCGCGCTCACGCTGCTGGAGCCCCGGCCGGAGATTCCCCTGCTGCGCAACGTGCGGGCCTTGAAGGACGACCGGCAGGCGCTGTTCCGCCATCACCGCTTCGACGCGCGCTTCCGCACCTGCGAGTGCCTGTCGCCCCGGCTCAACGTCATCTTCGCCACCGAGGCCTTCCTGGGCCCGGACGCGGGAGTGCCCCCGGACACGCTGCTGGTGGGGCCCTCCATTCCGCCCGAACCCCGAGGCGACGAGGTGCCCTTCCCCTGGGAGCGCCTGGGCGCGAAGCCAGTGCTGTACGTGTCCTTCGGCAGCCAGATTTCGTATCAGCCGGAGCTGTTCCGTCTCATCGCGGAGGCGGCGAAGCCCTTCGGCGTGTCGCTGGTGCTGTGCGCGGGCGAGCTGGCGGACACGGACTTCCCGGGCACGCTCCCCGGTGACGTGGTGGCGGTCCGCTACACGCCGCAGCGTCAGGTGCTGGAGCGAGCGTCGGCGTTCATCTCCCACGGCGGAGCCAACTCCGTGATGGAGGCGATGACGGCGGGCGTGCCGATGCTGCTGCTGCCGGTGTGCAACGACCAGCCGGTGCAGGCGCACTTCCTGGAGAAGTCCGGAGCCGGGCTCGCGAGGGACCCGAGGACCCTCACGGTGGAGTCATGCCGCGAGGCCATCGCGCGATTGCTCGAACCGAAGTCGCCGATGCGGGACCGCGTGGCGGAGATCTCCCGGTCCTACCGAGCGAATGATGGCGCGAGGACCGCGGCCGAACGCATCGCCGGGCTCGTGGCATGAGTGCATCCAGGTGGAGTCCTCGCCGGCATCACCCCGCCGGTGTCTCGCCGCTGGAGGTCTGGAACCTGCCGGTGTTCGGGCGCGAGCTGTGGGAGGTGTTGGGCTCGCCGTGGGTGGAGGAGGACCGGCGCGCGGGAGTGCCTGGAGCCACGCTCTCCGCGCGGATGATGCTGCCGCTGGCGGAAGCGCTCTTCCTGCTGGGAAAGCAGCACGCACCGGACGCGGCGTACCTGAGCGGAGGCCTGGCGGAGCTGGACGGTTTTCCCGCGGCGGTGAGGGAGGCCACGGCATCGCTGCGCTGCCCGGTGCACATCGCGCTGTCACCGCGCTTCGCTCCCGTGCGCGCGGGGCTGCGCATGCTGGAGGCCCAGGGCGCGCGAAGTCCGCTCTGCGTGGACGTGGGCCAGACGAGCATCAAGCTCGCGCGTCCTGGCACCACGCGGGTGATGGAACGGAACCTCTCCACGCTGCCGCCGCTGTTCATCGGGCAGCCGCGTCCCACTGACGGCCATCACATCCGGGACACGGTGGCGTTCATCGCGGGAGCGCTGCGGACGTTCCTCGCGGAGGGAACAAGTGAGCCACCGGACGCGCTGTGTCTGGCATTACCGTGTCCGCTGGATGAGGACCTGATGCCCGGAGGCTGCACCTACGGCTTCGAGGGCACGGCGTCCCTGGTCCCGGACATCCTCGCCCAGTCAGGCCTGCCGGACACGGGAGGACCGGTGCTCGTGCTCAACGACGCGGAGCTGGCGGCCGAGTCCGCGCGACGGGCGCCCCAGGTGAAGGGACGCCGCGTGCTGTGTCTGTCCCTGGGTTTCGGCCCGGGTGGCGCCCTGCTCGAACGAGGCTGAGCCTGGTAACCTGGTCGTGGACCCGTGCCCACGCCCTCCGACAACGACCAGGCCATCCGAGTGGCGGCCTTCAACGCCTTGGACGCGTTGGTGGAGCGGCATGGAGAAGTGCTGTCGTGGGAGCGCATCGCGGAGGGCTTCCAGCTCCACGGCGAGCAGCACCTGTTCGCCAACCGGACGCGCGGCATCTTCTGGCCCCGGCAGATGCAGGAGACCGCGCTGTCCATCAAGACCACCGTGCCGCGAGGAACCCGCGTCGCCCGTTACGACGATGACAACATCGCCTCGGACGGAGCCTTCCTCTACAAGTTCCAGGGCACGGACGTGGAGGCGCGAGACAACCGCCGGCTCGTGCGCGCACAGCAACTGGACGCACCGCTCATCTACTTCTACGGCATCGAGCCCGGCTTCTACCGGCCCCTGTGGCCCGTCTACATCTCCGACGTGGACCTCGCCTCGCGCTCCTTCCACGTCATGGCCTCCGATCCCGAGATGGTGAAACAGCGCTTCGTCGCGGACGCGAAGCTGTTGCCCCTGGAGCGGCGCTACACCACGGTGCAGGCCAAGAAGCGGCTGCACCAGGCCGCCTTCCGCCAGCACGTCCTGCGCGCCTACGACCACCGCTGCGCGGTCTGCGCGTTTCCTCGCACGGAGCTGTTGGACGGCGCCCACATCCTCCCGGACCGCGACGAACGCGGCCACGCGGAGGTCCCCAACGGACTGGCGCTCTGCCGGCTCCACCACGGCGCCTTCGACACGAACCTGATGGGCTTCCGTCCCGACGGCGTCATCGAGCTGGCGCCCAGCCTGCTCGCCACCCGGGACGGCCCCACGCTGGAGCACGCATTGAAGGGCTTCGTGGGCAAGACGCTCCAGCTGCCGCGCGCGAAGGAATTGCAGCCCAAGAAGCTCTATCTGGAAGAGCGCTACGAGCGCTTCCGCAAGGTGGGCTGAAGCCTCCTGCCCGAAGCACCGGGGACCTGCCTGAACGGGTAGGTCGCCATCCTGCCCGGTCCGCCGATGTGGCGCGATTTCGAGCCCTTTAGTTTCTGGCTCGAAAGGAACACGCCATGTCCACCGACGCCCTCCAGTCCCTCTCGCAGTCCATCTCCACCGTCGTCGAGCGCATCGCTCCCTCCCTCGTCCGCGTGGAGGCCCGCCGTCGCCGGGGCGCCAGCGGCGTCGTCTGGGATGCCGACGGTCACATCCTCACCACCAGCCACGCCGTCGAACACGAAGGCTCCATCCAGGTGGGCCTCGCGGACGGCCGCTCGGTGTCCGCCGAGCTCGTCGGCCGTGACCCGAGCACCGACCTCGCGCTCCTCAAGGCCGACGCCAGCGGCCTCGCCGCGCTCACGCCCGCGCCGCTCGATGACGTGAAGGTCGGCAACATCGTGCTCGCCATCGGCCGCCCGGGCCGCACGGCGCGGGCCACGCTGGGCATCGTCAGCGCGTCCGGCGGCGACTGGCGCACGCACGCGGGCGGCCAGGTGGACCGCTACCTGGAGACCGACGCCGACCTGCCTCCGGGTTTCTCCGGCGGCGCGCTGGTGGACGCGCAGGGCCGCTTCCTGGGCATCCCCACTGCGGCCTTCTCGCACACCGCCGCGGTCGTGATTCCCGGCGGCACGCTGACGCGCGTGGCGGACTCGCTGCGCGAGCACGGCGGCATCCGCCGCGGCTACATGGGCGTGGGCGCCTACCCGGTGCGCCTGCCGCGCGAAATCGACGGCACCAAGGCGGGCCTCATCCTGCTCTCCGTGGATCCGGACGGCCCCGCGCAGAAGGCCGGGCTGCTGCTGGGCGACGTGCTGGTGAGCCTGGGCGGCCAGACGCTCAACGGAGTGGAGGACCTGCTGGGCTACCTGGGCGGCGAGAAGGTGGGCACGTCCATCCAGGCGAAGGTGTTGCGCGCGGGCGAGCTGCGCGAGGTGCCCATCACCGTGGGCAAGCGTTCTTGAAAGGAGCCGGCCATGAAACTGTTGCAGCAGCTCTCGGATGACCTGGAAGGACTCGTGGCCGGCGCGGCTCCGGCGGTGGTGGGCGTGGAGCACGCTCGGGGCCACGGCACCGGCCTGTTCCTCACGCCGGACGGCTACGTGCTCACCAACCGTCACGTGGTGATGCGCACGCCCAAGCGGCTCACCGTGCAGCTCCACAACGGCGAGGAGCGCCGGGCCACGCTCGTGGGCGGGGATGCCCCCACGGACCTCGCGGTGGTGCGCGCGGAGGGAGATGATTTTCCCACGCTGCCGCTCGCGGATCCGGAGACGGTGCGCGTGGGGCAGCTGGTGATGGCCATTGGCAATCCCTTCCGTCTGGAGCAGTCGGTGTCGCTGGGCGTGGTGAGCGCCATCAACCGCTCCATCACGCTGCCCGACGGCGTCATCCTGGAGGGAATGCTCCAGACGGACGCCGCCATCAACCCGGGCAACTCCGGCGGGCCGCTGCTCGACACGCGCGGGCGCGTGGTGGGGCTCAACACGCTGGTGCTGCCGTTCGCGCAGGGGATTGGCTTCGCGGTGAGCGCCACCACCGCGGCCTGGGTCGCGAGCCTGCTCATCCAGCGCGGCCGGGTGGACCGGAAGTTCCTGGGCATCGCCGCCACGGCGGTGAACCTGGAGCCCGCGCTCGCGAAGGACACCGGACAACCGCGAGCCGTGCGCGTGCTGAAGGTGCAGGAGGGCACGCCCGCGGATGACGCCGGTCTTCAGCCGGACGACCTGCTGCTCGGCATCAACAGCCGGCCGGTCAACAGCGTGGATGACCTGCAGCGGCTGATGGCGCTCGCCTCCGAGGAGGAGGTCCACCTGGACGTGCTGCGCAAGGGCCGCCGCAAGGACGTCTCCGCCCGGGCCCGCCACCGCCGTGAGCCGGTGGCGGCCTGAAGCCGTTATGCTGTGCGCCGCGATGTCCGCATCGACGGCGCACGACATGACCTCGGAGGAGCTGGCCGCGCGCATCGAGCGCGAGGGCTTCGCAATCCTCCCGCGCGGAATCCCACCAGACACCGCGGACGCCCCGCTCCACGCACTGCGCGCCGTGAGCGAAGAAGCCACGGCCGCCCAGCGGCGTGGAGGCGTGCGCAACCTGCTGGAGAACGTGCCCGCCGTGCGGGAGCTGGCCCGCTCCGCGCCCGTGCGCGAAGTGGCCGAGTCCGTCCTGGGTCCGCACTGCTTCGCGGTGCGAGGCCTGCTGTTCGACAAGACCCCGGACGCGAACTGGAAGGTCATCTGGCATCAGGACCTCACCGTCGCCGTGCGTGAACGCCGCGACGTGCCCGGCTGCGGCCCCTGGTCGGAGAAGGCCGGTGTGCCCTGCGTGCAGCCGCCCACGTCCGTGCTGGAGGACATGGTCGCGGTGCGAGTGCACCTGGACGACTGCGGCGAGGACAACGGCCCCGTGCGAGTCCTCGCGGGCTCGCACCGTGAAGGACGTCTGTCCTCATCCAGCATCCCAGGCTGGCTCGAACGCGGTGCTCCCGTGGACTGCCTCGTGCCCCGCTGCGGCCTGCTGGTGATGCGGCCCCTGCTGCTGCACGCCTCGTCACCGGCACGCACGCCCGCGCATCGCCGGGTCATCCACCTGGAGTTCGCGTCGCGGCCCCTGCCCGGTGGGCTCGAATGGCACGCGAGCGTCTGAGGCTCACGGCCACGTCAGCATCAAGCCCACGCCATCCGGAGCGGGCACCAGGCGCGCCGTGAGCTCCCCGTTCAGCTTCGCGTTGAGGAACGTCAACACGCCGTCGAACACCAGCAGGAACGCGCCCTGCAGGAGCACGCCCTTGCCCCATCCCCGCAGGCGCGCCGAGTCCTTGCGCAGCCCGCGCTCCCACAGGAGCCCGCCGAAGGCGATGTAGCCCACGTCCAGGCCCGCGTTGAGGAGCAGCACCTTCTCCATCCGCTGCCCCTCGGACAGGCTGCGCGCCAGGTCCCAGGAGGCCGGATCCGCCGTCGCCTGCCCGTGATAGCCGAGCCCCGCGATGACGAGGTTCACCACGTTCCAGGCCGCGTTCGCCTGGAAGAAGGCCTGCGTCTCGCCCTCGCTGGCGAAGTGCCCCGCGACGCCCGTGCCGATGTTCAGCACCGCCCAGCCGAACAGGATGCCCATCGCGGTCTGGTTCATGCGGACCGCTTCCGCGTTGTGCCCCGCGAGCCACGCGTGCGCATCCGGAGCAGCGACCTCCTGGGCCATGCCTGGCATCGCGAAGAACAACAGCACCAGCACACAGCAGGAACGCACGAGGCGGGCAGAGGCCATGGCGGCACTCTAGGCCCGCGGAGGCCCTGCCCGCTGTCTGGTGGATGGCGTTACCGTTCGCCGTCGTCGCTGAGCGGTGGTGCTTCCCTCGCGGGCTCCGTGCCCTTCTGCGCGCCGTAGCCGCCAATGCCCTTCTGGAGGATGCGGTCCTCGCCTACGTCCTCGTCCGTCACGTCGCCGCGCTCGGTGCCCGGGCGCTGGTGTCTGGCTTCGCGCTCCAGTTCCTCCGCGCTGTGGGTGTCCGTGCGCTCGGGCCCTCTCACCGGCGGCCCCTTGTTGCTGGCCATGTCGCGTCTCCTGTCTGGATGTCCTGCCCTCCAGGACAAGGTCCGGCGCGTCCCATCCCCCGACAAGGCGCCACGGAGCGGGGTAGCATCGCCAGTCGCCTCGCTTCCCGGAGCCGCCATGCCCCCCCCGGTCTCTCCTGCTGATGCCACGGGCTGCCCCTTCAGCGGCGCGGGAAAGCCTTCCGCCGCTCACGTGCCCGGGCCCGTCTACCGGAAGCCCTTCTGGCGAGCGCGACTGCCAGAGGTGAGCCAGGAGATCGCCTCCCTGGATGCGCGGCGCGACTGCCAGCGCATCGTGCACCTGCTGACCAACTACGAGTTCCCGTTCGACATCGTGCGGTCCACGGAGATCGCGCTCTTCCACACGTACGGCAGCCGCTCCGTCTCACGGCTGCTGGACCGCACGGGTGAGTTCAACAAGCGGGGCCAGAAGCGCTACGACGACACGCGGCTGCTCATCGCGCGGTTCATGGAGTGCGGCTGGGAGGGAGAGGCAGGGCGCCGTTCCCTGGAGCAGATGAACCACATCCATTCCTTCTTCCGCATCCCGAACGAGGACTTCCTCTTCGTGCTGTGGACGTTCATCGACTTCCCCATCCAGTGGATGAAGGAGTACGGCTGGCGTCCCTTCACCGGGCACGAGCAGGAGGCCTGGTTCCATTACTGGTGCGAGATCGGCCGCCGCATGGGCCTGAAGGACCTCCCTGAGGACAAGCCCGCCTACGACGCCTTCATCCGGGACTACGAGGCGCGCGAGTTCGTCCCCAACGAAGCCAGCCACCGGGTGGCCCAATCCACCGTGGACATCCTCGCCGGCTGGGTGCCGCGCCCGCTGCGTCCACTGGTGGCCCCCATCAGCCTGAGCCTGGTGCCCCGGCGCCTGCTGCCCGCCATCCAGTTCGAATCCCCACCCGCCTGGGTCGGAGGCCTGGTCCGAGGCGCGCTCAAGCTGCGCAAGCGGGTCAAACGCCACGTCTCCCTGGAGCGCTACCCCTCGACCCTGGATACGACGCTCAACCGCACCTATCCCGGCAACGCCTACCGCATCGAAGGCCTGGGCCCGGACTACGCCCACCGCGACGCGGAATGAAACCGGGTGAGCCAGGCACAGATGACCGCCACGGCTTCATCCAGCGTCTGACGCGGTCCCCAGAACATCGGGGCAATCGCCTCGAAGGCCTCTTGGATGGCTGCAGTACCTTCACCACCTGGGAGGAAGTGCCGCGAATCACCGGCCGGAGGTGCCACAATCTGCTTCTGCCGGATCATCTCCTCGGCCAGCGCACGGACGTCCGGGTAGTCAGCAAGAGGTGGTAGCGCATCCTCGGCGGCGATGATGCGTGCCGCGTCCTCGTAGTGGCGCACGAAGGTCGCAGGCTCCAGCGGTTCCCTCTGGAGCCGACGTTGGAGCGCATCCACCTTCTCCAGCAGCGTGACCATGGGATGCACGCACCGCACGGCCCTGGGGCGGTTGTCCTTGAAGTCCGTCAGCTGCCGCTGGGCCTCCAGCTCCTCGTGGACGAATGACGCCATGTCGCGCCGGACAAAGGGCGTCACTCGCGCGTTGCCGACCTCCAGGAGGACGAAGGGACGCAGGACGCCCGCCATGCCTCCCAGATGCTGCGCGGGATACAGGATGCGCACGTTCGCGGAGCGCCAGTACCGGTCCGCTCCATCGACATCCAGTTCCGTCCGCGCGCCAGGAACCTGGATGCATTCAGCCAGGGCCTCGAAGTACGCCCGGCGGACCTTCGTCGCTCCCACTCCCGTGCGGCTCCAATCCGTCACCCCGGGAAGGTCAACCGTCCCCGCTTCCAGCTTGAGGTCCAGGTCCTCCGAGAACCGCTGGATGAGCGAGAAGCCCTTCGAGAGCGACGTGCCTCCCTTGAACCAGACCTCGAAGCCCGCGTCATGCAGTGCCCACAACGTGTGGGTCACCCAGTAGTCCTTCTCGGTGAGCGCAAGGGAGAGCCGCCGCTTGTCAGCGACGATTCGTAGCAGTTGATCAAACTCAGGGTCGTCGTGGATGAAGGTCATGCAGAGGCGGAGCGGATCGCTTCGCGAATCCACTCACGCGTGCTCTGCCTACCAAACCGCTCCGACATCTCTCCAAGCCGCCGGGCGTTGAACGCGCCGCGCTTCAGCAAACGCGCCAAGGCACGCGTCAGCGCAGCGGGCACGACGCCAGCACTCACGGCGTTCTCGAAGAGATCCACCACGAACCACTCCGGCGTCGGCGGTTGGGGGAAGGCCACCCGCCGCAGCTCGAAGGTCCTGCCCCCCAACTCGAAGCGGCCCGAGCGCTTCGTGTTGTAGACGAGCGCCGAAGCGAAGACCGCGGTGGCCCCCAACCCGAGCGCATTCCACCGCTCCGGCCCGGTGAAGACGAACGGGCTGCCCTCCAGGAACGCCTTCATGATGGCTTCGTCGGACGGCGCCACCACGCCAAAGCGCCCTCGCTTCGGACAGGCGTAGAGCCCATGCGCGAGGGGAATCAGCACGCCCTCGCCCACCAATCGCCGGGCCAGCCGGGGCGCATTCACGCCCCACGTAGCCAACTCCTTCGTCCGGTAGACGCGGCCAGGCTCGAGCATGGGATGGACGGCAGCGGGCATGGTGGTACGAAATTTCCCGAAGAAAAATGACAATGGCAACGCTGAGAAAGCCCGCGTCCCCTCACAGGGACACGGGCCTGGGACCTCACGACGGACAGCGGCTCAGCTCTTGTACTTCACGGAGCAGCCGTACGGCTCGGAGGTCGGGGTCGCGACCTGCTTGCCGTTGAGCAGCGAGTCCACCGCCGTCTGCACGTAGTTCACCTTGGTGGCTTCCTTGCCGCGCGGGTCGTTGTCGATGGCGCCCGCGTAGCGGACCACGCCCTCACCGTCGATGACGTACATGTGCGGCGTCGTCTTCGCCGCGTAGCTCTTGCCCACCGTGCCGTCCGTGTCCAGCAGCACCGGCTGGCTGAAGCCCTCCTTCTTCTTCCACTCGGCGGCGCTCTTCGCGTTGTGCGTGGAGGACGAGTCCACCGTCAGCCACACCACCTTCTTCGCGTCGAAGCCCTTCTGCGTGTTCTGCATCGTCTTGGCCTCGTAGTGCCGCTTCACGAACGGGCACTCCGGGTTCGTCCACTCGAGCACCACCACCTTGCCCTTGTACTCGGACAGCGAGTGGGCCTTGCCCGCCTCGTCCTTCAGCGTGAACGCCGGAGCGGGCTTGCCCACCTCCGCGGTGTCAGCAGCGAAGACGGGCGCGGACACGAACGCCGCGGTGAGAGCGAATGCCGTGAAGACCTGCTTCATGACGGAACCTCCAGTGAGTTGAACGCTGCGCACGAACGAACAACATCCCGGCTCAAGGCCGGGCACACACCACCGAGCCCCCCTTCAACGGGGACCCACACTCCGCCGCACGCTGCACCGCCTGGATGACGCTGTCCGCGGTGAGCAGCTCGTTGAGCACCTCCGGCTTGTCCGGCGCACCCGGGCTCAGCACCAGGTACATGGGCACGCCCGCGCGGCCATGCTCCGCCAGCTTCGTGGTGATGCGCGCGTCCCGCCGCGTCCAGTCCGCCACGAAGAAGGCCACGTTGTGCTTCAGGAACGCCTGCCGCACATCATCGCGCGACAGCACGGTGCGCTCGTTGAACTTGCACGTGAGACACCAGTCCGCCGTGAAGTCCACGAACACCGGCTGCCCCGCCGCCAGCGCCGCCGTCACCGCCGCCTCGTCCCACGCCTGCGCCCCACCGTGTGACGACGCCACCGCGCCGCGCGTCTCCACGGACGCCTGCGCCTCCTCGAAGCGCAGCGCCACCACACCCGAGCCCACCAGCACCAGCGCCGCCAGCGCCATCGTCACGCCCCGGCGTCCGCCCTCCAGCCCCTGCGACTGGCCATACAGCCACGTGACCAGGCCCACCGCGATGAGGAACGCCAACAGCCGCGCCATGCCGTCCACGCCGGCCAGCCCGCCCATCACCCACACCAGCCACACCGTCGTGCCCAGCAGCGCGAAGCCCAGGAACTGCTTGCCGCGCTCCATCCACATGCCCGGCTTGGGCAGCCGCTTCGCCAGCCCCGGCACCAGCACCAGCAGGCAGAAGGGCAGCGCCAGGCCCAGGCCCAGCGCCATGAACACGGCGATCACCGTGGCCGGACCCGCCGCGAACGCGAAGCCCACCGCCGTGCCCAGCAGCGGCGCCGAGCACGGCGTGGCCAGCACCACCGCCAGCACACCCTCGCCCGCGCTGCGCATCAGGCCGTGGCTCTGGTCCACCTTGCCCGCCAGCGCCGTGCCGTCCGCGCCCAGCGTGTAGACGCCAAAGAGGTTGAGCGCGAACGCCACCAGCACCGCGCTCACGCCCGCGACGAACAGCGGCTCCTGGAACTGGAAGCCCCAGCCCACGCTGGCCCCGCCCGCGCGCACCGCCAGCACCGCGCCGGCGAGCAGCAGCATCGTGGCCAGGATGCCGCCCGCGTACGCCGCGGCGTGCGGCGCCACCTTGCCCTTCTCCTCCTGCACCATCCGCGTGAAGCCGTACGCCTTGAGCGCCAGCACCGGGAACACGCACGGCATCAGGTTGAGCAGCGCGCCGCCCAGGAACGCGAACAGCAGCGCGACGCCCAGGCCCAGCGGAGACTCGGCCGCCACGGGCGCCGCCGCCACCGCGGGCTGCACCTTGCCCATCGCGTCCTTCACCGACGGAAGCTTCAGGGGCGCCGGGCCCGCGACCGCACCGGCCGCCGCCACCATCGGCGCGAGCGCCGTGTCCACGTCCACCGCCGTATAGCCCGTGGCCTTCGTGCCCAGGCGCAGCGAGCCGGTGAGCCGGGGCTCGACCTTGGGCACCATCGACGACGCCTGGCCCTTCAGCGCGAACGTCCCCGGCGCCGTCTGCGTCAGCGCCACCGTATCCACGCCCGCGATGCGGCCGGGCACGAAGAAGTCCTCCTCCACGCCGCCCGCGAAGGGCTTGCCGTCCGCGCCCGTCACGGTGAGCTTGCCGGTGAACGGCTTGCCCGCGGTGAGCGACGCGCCCTCCAGCGTCAGCGCCACGCGCGGCGCGCCCTGCGTCCCCACCGGCGCCGGCACCCGGGCCTGCGAGGCGTCGAACTGCTGCGCGAACTCAGGGTCCAGCACCGTCTCCGGCCCCACCGGCAGCGTGCGCGTCAGCACCAACTGCGCGGGGATGCAGTGCACCTTGCACGCGAGCGCGTCCACCGCCGCCGCCACGTTCAGCGTGCCGTCGGCCTTCTCCGACACGTGCGCGGGCGCGAAGAGCAGCACCTCGTCGTGGTAGCCGTGCGTGGTGATGAAGCCGTCCGGCGTGCGGAACGTGCTGGGGAAGGGCCAGCGCAAATCCCCGACGGTGACGCCCGGGATGTCCCACGACACGTCCGTGGCCAGGCCGGAGTCACCCGGGTTCTTCCAGTAGACGTGCCACTCCGGGTCCAGCTTGAGGCGCACGCCCACGCGGAAGTCGCCGCCCGCCTTCACCTGGGTGACGTCCAGGAGCAGCGCGCCCTCCAGGCGCGGGTCGCCCTCGTCCGGCGCGGTGCTGCCCACGGCGGTGGGAGGCAGCGCGGCCTGGGCCCACGTCGCCAGGAGCAACGCGCCCACCACGCCCAGCCCACCGAGCCGGCTTCCAGACCTCTTGCTCCACGGATGCGTCATGCGACTCCCGTTAATCCACCTGGAAACGCCGTGCTACCTGGGATGCGTCCCCACAGGGTGCACTCAACCTTCCGGGCAGCCGGGCATTCCGCACGCCCGCACGCCCGGCGTCAGGGGCCACGCCGGCCCCCGCGCCCTCTCCATACGCTCAAGGACTCCGGGCGGTTACGACTCGGTGTTGCCCGTCTTCCAGGGCAGCATCGCCGCGCCGTCCAGGGCCCCCGCCGGGGGCGCGCCGCCGTTCGCGGCGGCGGGCAGGGCCGCGCGGGCGGGAGCCGGGGCCGGGAGCGCCGGCCCGATGCGGCTCATGGTGATGCGCGACACCTCCGACTGCGCCCGGCGCACACCCAGGGCGGACGGCTGGGCCGCCCGGCGCTCCACCGCGCGGCGCAGGTCCGCCAGCCGGTCCACGTGCCGCTGCGCGGGGACCTCCGCGGAGCCCAGGCGCGCCAGCTTGTAGAGCCCCTTGTCCGCGCCCTCGAGCGCCCGCTCGGCCGCGTCCTGCTGACGGCGGGAGAGCGCCTTCCAGGCGGCGGCCTCGCAGGACACCAGCTCCAGCTCCGCGGACACCGCGCGCACGAAGCGGCCCTCGTCGCTGTCCGGCAGCAGGCGCGTCACCGGCACGGACACCCGCCGGGTGTCGCCGTGCTCCGTGTACGAGGCGTTGACGGTGAGGTTCCACTCCGCCTTCTCCAGCCCGCCCACGAAGAGGACGCGGCGCGGGAACGCGTGCGACACCGCCCCCAACGCGGCGCTCATCGCGTCGCCCTCCACGCGCGACGGGTAGCGGTGGCGGCAGCGCAGGTCCGCGAAGCCCGTGGGCAGCACGTACACGCGCGCGTCCGCCACCACCTCGCCGAACAGCTCCGCGCCCAGCGCGCCCACCGCCAGCGGCAGCCCCTCCGCGTCGTCCACGTGCGTGAAGCCCGTGCCGGACGGGCCGGTGAGGGCTTCCAGAATCTCCGGCAGGTAGTGCCTGCCCAGCCCCAGCGCGTGCAGCGCCACGCCGGAGTCGTGCACCCGCTGGCCCAGCACCTTGAACTCGCCCAGCGCGGTGGGGCCCACGGAGGGCTCGCCGTCCGTGAGCATCAGCAGCTGCGGCCGGGCGCCCGGCACCAGCACGCGCCGCACGGCCTCCGCGCCCTCTTCCACGGCCTCGTGCAGCGCGGTGCCCTCACCGGAGTCCAGGCGGGACAGCGTCTTCAGGAAGGCCGCCTTCGCGTTGGGCTCCATCGCGCGCACGGGCAGCACCTGCTCCGCGTCCGCGTCGAAGGTGAGCAGGCCCACGTAGTCCTTCGGGCCCGCCCGCTCCACCAGCGCGCGCGCCGCCTCCACCGCCGCGGCCAGGGGCGCGCCCCGCATGGACGCGCTGCGGTCGATGACCAGGTTCACCGCCACCGGGGCCCGAGGCGTCTCCGCTTCGGCCTCCAGGGTCACCAGCAGCAGCACTTCGCGGCCGCCTTCCGCGTCGCGCTCCACTGCCCAGGCCGTCTGCTTCATCCGCGCTCCCGCATGGTGGGTGGGCCCATGCTGCCTGCCCGCCAATCCTGTCGCGACGACGCCCTGGAGCCCCGGCAGCGCCCCTGTGCACACGGGCCCGCGTCGCCGTCTCCCGAAGTTCCTGTCGCGTATGCCTGGAGGATGTCGGGTTTCAGGCCGTGAAAGCAACGTGTCCGGCCCGACCGGGGCCCTCACGCGGCGTGGAGGCGATCACCGCGCCACGCCCGCTCCGGACGCCACGCGGCACCTACAGACACCTGCTTTTCCGCAGGACCGTTCAGGTATTTACGAATTTACTCCTGGAGGGTCCGCCACCGGTCATTCCGGGGCCCCGCGTCCGCCAGGCTCGACCCGCTCGAAGTCGGGGAGCGTCATGGCATCCAGCGCACTGCATCAGCGTCCGGGAGTGATGACTCCCCAACCTGTCCGAGTGTCCGACAGGTTCGTCAACGAAGGCCCCCGCGCAGGCCACGGGCCGCGGGGGCTGGGCCTCACTCCGCCACGTGCCAGCCGCCCCAGGCCTCTTCATCCAGGTGACCCCAGCGCCGGTCATCGGTGGGCTCCACCGGCTTCACCGTCCGTCCGAACTCGCCCTCGGCCGTCAGCTCCAGGTCGTCCCGCCCCTCGTCCAGGTACGTGCTCTCGTCGTGGCTCATGTCCGGCTCCTTGGCGCTCCATTCACGGGGTGTACGGCCGAAAGCGGCTCGCGTCCCCTTGGACGCCCTGCGTCGGTCAACCGGGCCCGCCCCATGCGGGTCCCTTTACAAGCACTTCTTGACCGATTTACTGACATGTTGGGGGCCCGCTCCTGTTTTGTAAAGCCCTCGGAACAGCAAAGTTCCTGGAGCGTCCGCCGGACCACGCCCGGCCGCCTGCCTTCCGGCACGCCAGGCGGGGTGGGTTCTG
>NZ_RAWL01001232.1:0-422 GCF_003668885.1 Corallococcus sp. AB049A
CCACCACACCCAGCAGTTCGGCCTGGGCTTCGATGAAGTGGACGGCCTGACCGGTCCGCTGGTCGGCCGCCCGAAGTCGGCCACCTACCGCACCTCCGACGTGGTCGGCCTGGACACCATGGCCCACGTCATCAAGACCATGGGCGACACCCTGCCGAATGACCCGTGGCATGAATTCTTCAAGTCGCCGAAGTGGCTGGACGCGCTGATTTCCAAGGGCGCGCTGGGCCAGAAGACCGGTGCCGGCATCTTCCGCAAGGTCGGCAAGGACATCGTGGTGCTGGACCTGGAGAAGCAGGACTACCGTCCGGCCGATCGCGCTGCCGTGCCGGAAGTGGTCGAGATCCTGAAGATCAGGAACCCGGCCGAGAAGTTCGCCAAGCTGCGCGAGAGCCAGCACCCGCAGGCGCAGTTCCTGTGGG
>NZ_RAWL01001233.1:0-422 GCF_003668885.1 Corallococcus sp. AB049A
GCCCTACACCTGCCCCGACCGTCCCCGCAACGTTGCCCCCACGCACGTAGCGCTCGAACAAACGCTCGATATCGCGTTCGGGTATGCCCATGCCCCGGTCTTCAACCGTCACCGACACACCGTCGGCATCGCTGCGCATACGCACGCTGACCGGTGTGCCTGGCGGTGAGTACTTGACGGCGTTGCCGACAAGATTGCTGAAGGCCTGGAACAGAAGCCGGGCATCGCCGAAGAATGTGTTCGGCTCATCAGTCTCTACGCACTCGTCGATCCGTGCGCTTGGCGTACTTTCCCGGTGCATCTCGCAAACCTCGTGCAAAAGTGCCGCAAGCGGCAAATCGGTGCGCCGCATCGCTGCGGGCGTCGTGGAATCTAACCAGTGCGAAGAGTCGAGCAGGTGATCCATGAGGTGCGTCATGCGC
>NZ_RAWL01001234.1:0-422 GCF_003668885.1 Corallococcus sp. AB049A
ATAATGGAATCCGCAGCCTCATCGCCGCCACTGCGGCCATCGCTGTTGTCACCTCGCCACTGCTGGCCGTGGCACAGACCACCGGCACCCAGCTGACCCCGGTACCGGTCATGGCCGCACCGCGCCCTGCTGTCCAGGCGCAACCGCAGCCCAACACCAACCATGCACCGGTACCCGGTGGGCAGAGCGCCTTCCCGGCGCCGGTTCCCGATCCCGCCTATCGCACCAGCGCATCGGCCATGCCTGCGGTGCCGCTGCCCACCCGCGCCCGGATCTATGCCGGCCAGGCCGCCGTCTACACGCTGCCCAGCGGGCTCAAGCGCGTGGCCGTCGGTAGTGGCGAGATGCTCGAGGTCACCAACGTCGGCCCGCGCGACCTGATCATGATGGGCATGAAGCCCGGCTCCACCACGGTTCACCTG
>NZ_RAWL01001235.1:0-422 GCF_003668885.1 Corallococcus sp. AB049A
GGCTCTGGGTATGGAGTTCATCCCCGGCCAAACCCTGAGCACCGCGCAGGCCGTCGGCAATGACGTGTTCGAGCAGCTGCAACACGCGCTCAGCCGCCTGCACGCCGCCGGCATCACCCACAACGACCTGCATGGCACCAACGTGGTGGTCAGTGGCGGCGTGCCGGTGCTACTGGATTTCACCTCCGCCTGGCGCGTACCCCGCTGGCTGCGCCGCGGCCCGCTGAGCCGGCAGATGCGCCGCAGCGACATGAAGAACCTGCTGAAGATCCGCCAGCGCGTGACCGGCCAGGCGCCGAGCGCCGCGCAGGCCGCGCTGGTGGCCGACCCGGGCTGGGTCGCCGCGGTGCGTCAGGGCTGGAAGCGGTTCTACAAGTGGGCCAAGCGCCGGTAGGGGTCGAGCTCGCTCGACCGCTTTACCG
>NZ_RAWL01001236.1:0-421 GCF_003668885.1 Corallococcus sp. AB049A
GCATACGCCACTGCTCTGAACGACTTTCCTACCACTCGCTTGAAGTCAATCACTATCTGGCTCCGAGGCAGAAGTTGGCGCCGGCCGGAGTATCAGTGAATGAGGCAGCGGCTGGTGAAGGGGATCTCGATGTAGCGAACTTGGTGCGAGCTGCGTGTAGCGCTTCAGCGATTTCCAATCCTTGTGGCCGGTCACGATTGCGACCTCTGGAATGGTGTACCCCTGCTCAAACAGCCTGGACGTTCCCTCGTGACGCAGATCGTGGAAGTGAAGATTCTCGATCTGTAGCCGGTTGCAGGCGCGGCGAAATGATGCACCGATGCTGTCTGCCTTATAGGGGAAGATCAGCGCGCCATTGCGGGGCTGACTGTCAATGATCGCCGCCGTCCGCCCCAGCAGTGGCACCCATTGATGGTTGCCC
>NZ_RAWL01001237.1:0-421 GCF_003668885.1 Corallococcus sp. AB049A
CCGGTATCTCGACGTGCAGGATGGGGTTCATGTCCGCAGGATAACCGGATGCTGACACTGCCTTGCAGGTCCGTACTGGCATGCTGGACCGCCCTTTCCCCGCGGAGTCCTGCATGTCCCTGGCCGATCATCGTGGTGCGCTGGCACCGCTGGGCTTCCTGCGCGTGGCCATCAACCTGGGCAATCCAGTACTGGCGCAGGGGGACGCGCGCTCACCGCGCGGGCCGTCACTGGAACTGGCCACGGCATTGGCGCAGCGCATGGGCGTGCAGGCACGCTTCACCTGCCACGACGCCGCGGCCGCGGTGGTCGCTGCAGCCAGCAAGGATGCCTGGGACCTGGCCTTCCTGGCCATCGATCCGGCGCGCGCCGACCGCATCGCCTTCAGCGCCCCCTATGTGGAGATCGAAGGCACCTACCT
>NZ_RAWL01001238.1:0-421 GCF_003668885.1 Corallococcus sp. AB049A
GCGCTTCACGCGCTTCCACGTTCTTCTTGGTGATGGCGAGCTTCTCGTTCTGCTCCAGCTCGTTGGTCACCACGTTCTGCGCGGCGGTCAGCTCGGTGATCTTGCGGATACCCTGCGCGTCAAGGATGTTGAACTGGTCCAGCAGCGCCTTCGGGGTCTGCTCCAGGTAATCGATCGCCACGTCTTCCAGCACATAGCCGTTGAGGTCGTTGCCGATCACCGCGATGATCTCGTCGCGGAACTCCTGGCGCTTCTCGAACAGTTCGGTGAAGTCGAACTTCTTGCCGACCGTCTTCAACGCTTCGGAGAACTTGGCGTTGAACAGCTCATCGACGGCATGCTTGTCCGACGCACGGTCGGCACCGATGGCCTTGGCCACGCGCAGCACGTCGGCCTGGGTCTCGTTCACCCGCAGGTAGAA
>NZ_RAWL01001239.1:0-421 GCF_003668885.1 Corallococcus sp. AB049A
CCCTTGGAGTCTGTCACCGTCAACGTCAGCACCACCTGCCCCGCTGCCGCTGGTGCCGTCCAAACGCTGGTAAGGCTGGACGGCGCGCTGAAGCTGCCGGAGGGCGCCGTCCACGCGTACGTGAGCGAGTCGCCTGTGTTGGGATCCTCCGCCGTTGCCTGGAGCGTCACCTGGCCGCCCGGTGCGACGGTGCCAGGGCTCGCAACCAGGGAGAGGATGCGCGGCGCCGCGTTGTCGAAGGGCGCAGGTGCATTCACCTCCTGCAGCAGCAACGTGACGGCCGTGGTCTGCCCGGCCTGGATCGTGACGGGGGCCACCTGGCCCGCGTAGCGCACGGTGTTCGAAGCATCGAAGGCCTGCGCGCTGAAGATGCGCCCGGTGCCCGCAGGCAACTGCCCCAGCACCCCACCCCACTGCCCGC
>NZ_RAWL01001240.1:0-420 GCF_003668885.1 Corallococcus sp. AB049A
GTTGTATCATGTACAAGCAGAGCTGGATCGAATTGCTGACATCATGAAGCGTGCCAACTCCGTGGCACTGACCACGGTCTCCAATCCTGCCTCCGTTGAAGCTGTGTCCACCCACATTCCTGCAGCGCATGTCGTACACATGGCCTGCCATGGAGTACAAAACTGGGATGACGCCCTTAACAGCGGCTTTTGTCTGCGTGACGGCGACTTAACCATCTCATCACTCATGAAACTTAAGCTCGACAATGGTCTTCTCGCTTTCCTCAGCGCTTGCGAGACAGCCAAAGGAGACCAGCGGCAGCCAGACCAGATCATCCACCTCGCCGCCGCCATGCTGTTTGCGGGGTTCCGCAATGTGATTGCGACACTGTGGTGAGGCAGTAGCTTGTGCACAACTTAGAGATCATAGCTCATCGACCT
>NZ_RAWL01001241.1:0-420 GCF_003668885.1 Corallococcus sp. AB049A
GTGGCGGGGCCGTGAAGTCCGGCTCGCCGATGTTCAGGAAGATCATCGGCCGCTCGGTCGCAGCCACTTCGAGTGCAAGCCGGGAGGCTGCCTTGGCCACCTCCATCACGTAGAACGGCTTGATCCGCTCGGCCCGGCGTGCGATCCTCACGGGCGAGCCTTCCCGCTGGCCTTGTCGGCCTCCACCTCGTGCACCCGCAGACTCGGTGCCAGCCCGTTCAACACCGCATTGACGTACTTGTGGCCGTCTGTGCCGCCGAACTCCTTGGCCAGCTCGATGCACTCGTTCAGCACCACGCACCAGGGCACGTCCAGGCAATGCTGGAATTCATAGACGCCGATCCACATCACCGCATGCTCGATCGGCGAGATCTCCTCCAGCTTGCGGTCCAGCAAGGGGACGATCAATGCGTCCAGCGC